>CAZNLG010000006.1:6735-22820 GCA_964573765.1 uncultured Candidatus Bathyarchaeia archaeon
GAAGAACAGGCTTGATGATGTCTTCTCCAGCCTTAATTGCATTTGCAATTGGTGCTGCTCCTTGAGCCTGAATTCCAATCATCCGAGGTAGAGAATCAACAACTCCCAATTGGTTAAACTCTTGGAAACCCTTCCAAATTGCACTTATGTTTCCTGCATTTCCCACTGGTACGATAACTGTGTCAGGAGTTTTCCCTTCCATCTGGTCTATCGTTTCAAAGGCAATCGTTTTTTGTCCTTCTAACCTAAAAGCATTAACAGAATTAAGCAGGTAAAGATTCTTATGGTCTAACGAAAGTTTTAAAATGATGTTAAGGGCATCATCAAAATTTCCACGAACTTGAACAACCTCAGCTCCATACACAATTGCTTGTGCAAGTTTTCCGTAAGCAATCTTTCCAGAAGGAATAACTACCAAACATCTGATACCTGCCTTAGCTGCGTATGCTGCTAAAGAAGCAGAAGTGTTTCCCGTTGAAGCACAAACAACGGTTTTTACTCCATATTCTAAAGCTTTTGTTACACCTACAGTCATCCCTCTATCCTTAAAGGAACCTGTAGGGTTTTCACCTTCATTTTTTACGTACAGATGTTTTAACCCGAGTTTTTCACCTAATCGAGTACACCTATACAGTCTGGTTCTTCCTTCATCCAAAGTAACTATCTTTGATTCATCCAAGATGGGTAAAAGTTCTTTGTATTTCCAAACAGATATTTGACGTTTTTTCCACGTATCTTTTTCAATTTTTTGCTTTACTTTTTCGTAATCATATTTTACTTCCAGTAGATTTTCACATTTTTTACAGTAGTATATTATCTCTGAAACATCATACTTCTCATGACAGTTTATACATTCAAGATAAAACAACCCTGAATTACCTCATCATGGTTCACAATATTTCTCCCGGGACTTTCAAAAGAATCTTTCTTTTTTTCTTTAATACTTTCCTAACCAGATACCAAGAATCATTTTTTCGGGAAGTTTTATTCCAAGCTTATTTAAAATTTTTTGCAAATCCAAGTCTTTCCAGAACTCCTTCGATACCCACTTCTAAACCGATAACTCCCCAAGAGTTACCAACTTGTTCTATTTTTATATCATCAACTCTATCAACCAAATGTCCATCAGCATCAACAATTTGCATATCAAGCACATTTTTCCCCAAATAAATCTTTTTATCAGAAGAAGAAACTGTTTTTTCATATGTTCAAACATTTTTGCTAGTTCTTCTACGTCAAAGTCTAACAGTATTTCCTTCTTTCTTACTTCTTTAACTCGAGGCCAAGGAAAATACAACAGATTACTTTTGATACATCTACTCCGAGTAGCCTACCCAAAGTTTCCTCGTTTGTTTTTAGTGTTAGAATAAGAAGTTTTGGAAACACATGTCTCTGGTCCACTAAAATATCATGAACTTTTCCGATTTTTCTCCATCAATTACTATAACTCTTTTCCCAAGATATCTTCACAAAATCTCATCTTTTATTCATCACTTTGATTATCCACGAATTTTTGTTCCTAAGGTTATATGTTTTTCTGTTCTTTTCATGGAAAAAATGGTGGATTCCCAAAGATTTGACGTTTATACATTAGCTGTAGTTTTACCTTTGGTTGTGTTTCTTGTGTTGATGATAGCTAACGATAGGGATGTGATGGGTAGACATGTAAATGGTAAGGTTATGAAGGTTGTTGGATGGCTTATCTTTACTATCCTAATCTTGTTGAATGTTTTTATGTTAACCATAATTTTAACAGGATAACCATCGTTCTACACAACTTTTTTAAGTTTATACCCCTAACTGAAATTAAATAAAACCAAAAGTTAAGTTAACTTTGTTAGGTGGTTGACGATTTCCTCAACACCCCTTCACATAAAAAGAATCCTTAAGAAACATCATCAATGGAGAAGTAGTTGTATAAACCTTATTGCAAGTGAAAACATCACAAGTCCCGCGGTTAGGGAAACTCTAGCTTCAGATTTTAGTCATAGGTACGCTGAAGGTGAACCGTTCAAAAGGCTTTATGGTGGTACAAAATATGTGGATGAAGTTGAAGTTTTAGCTATCGACCTTGCAAAAGAAGTCTTTGAAGCGGAACATGTAAATATAAAACCAGTTTCTGGTTGTCAGGCAAATCATTCTGTATTGTATGCATTTACAAATCCAAACGATACTATTTTGACTTTATCCTTGATGGATGGTGGTCATATAAGTTACATGGATTTTGGTGGTGCTGGTATTAGAAACCTAAAAGTGGAAAATCTTCCGTTTAACCAAGAAGAAATGAACATAGATGTAAATGTTGCATGTGAAAAAATCAAAGAAATTAAACCAAAAATATGTTTTTTGGGTGGAAGTGTAATACTTTTTCCACCTCCCGTTAATGAAATAAAAAAGGTTGCAGAAGATGTTGGAACCTACGTTATCTATGATGCATCACATGTTTTGGGTTTGATAGCAGGTAAACAACTTCAAAACCCGTTACATGAAGGGGCTGATGTTGTTACAAGTAGTACCCATAAAACTTTTCCCGGGCCTCAGGGAGGAATGGTTTTATGTAAGAAGGAGTTTGCAGAAAAGATAGATAAAGCCGTTTTTCCGGGACTTGTAAGTAACCATCATCTCCACCATGTTGCAGCATTAACCATTACACTCATGGAAATGAAAAGGTTTGGAGTTGAGTATGCTAAACAAATCGTGAAAAATGCAAAAGCTTTAGCAAAAAACCTTTATGATAAGGGTTTTGAAGTTCTTTGTCCTCACAAAGGCTTTACTGAAACACATCAAGTCTTGGTTAATGTGGCTAGATTGGGAGGTGGAAAAAATGTGGCAAACCTGTTGGAAAAAGCAAACATCATATGTAACAAAAATATGTTACCCGGTGACAACTTAAAAACCGTGGATAACCCAAGTGGGATAAGGTTGGGTGTTGCAGAAGTAACAAGACTTGGATTAAAAGAGTCTGACATGGAACAGGTTGCAGACTTTATCAAACAGGTAGTTCTGGACAGAAAAGACCCCAAAAAAATCGCTGGAAAAGTCAAAGTTTTCATGGAAAAGTTTTCAACAGTCAAATATTGTTTTCAAAGAAATAAACCAGCCTATAAGTATGTGGATTTTTATTGAATTTCTTCAGAACTCTTAAAAACAGGTTTTCTCAAAAATAAGGTTCAGTGGTGAATTCGATGTCGGAAGAAAGATTAGAAGAGGTAAGAAAAGCCTTAAACGATGAGTTTCACAAAAAATGTTACTATTGTGAATATTCAAGTAACAATTGTCCATCAGGTATGATTAAATGTAAATTAACTGGTGAAATGTTAGACATAAACCATTCTTGTAAACGGTGGAAATTAAGTGAAGAATTCGTAAAAATAATAGCGTTTAAAACAAACCTTTTTGAAAAGAAAAATTAATCTTCAACTTAAACCTATGTTTTTTGAAGCATAAACAAGACAAAGAGTTTATCTTGACGGTTTAAAGGGTAGATTGTATGAAGATAAGAGAAACCATTAAAAATTTTAAACCTTATGAATGGGAAGTCTCTCTTCTGGAGATGGCTAAAAAACTAGGATTAGACCCAACAAAAATTCTTAGGTTTGACATGAACACTATGGCTTTAACCCCCAACAAATTTATCCAAGAACTTGAGAAAATTTTACCTACTATTCGGATTAACGAGTACCCTGAAACTTCTTATTTGGAGCTTAGAAATGCTCTTTCCAAATATACTGGAAGAGATGCTGACGAAATAACAGTAACTGCTGGTTGTGATGAAGCATTGGATATAGTAGCCAAGGTTTTTATCGACCCAGGTACCAAAGTTTTGGTTTCAAGTCCAACTTATGCTATGTACAGGGTTGTTGTTGAAGCAATGGGTGGAAAGATTGTTAATGTTTTAAGACGGGAAAACTTTGATGATGATGTTGACGGGATTCTTAAAAGTATCGATGATAAAACTGGACTTATATTTCTTTGTAGTCCCAACAATCCAACCGCTAACCTAACTTCACGAGAAACTATCGTAAAACTGTTAAATGAAACTGAATGTCCGATTGTTGTTGACGAATCGTACATGGAATTCTGTGGTCAAACTTTTGTAGATTTGGTAGGTAACTATGAAAACCTTATAATTTTAAGGACTTTTTCTAAGGCATTTTCACTTGCAGGTGCAAGGGTTGGATATGTTATTGCAAACAAAAACACGATAAACCTATTAAACATCATGCGTCCTCCAAATAGTTTAAGTGTAATTTCTCTTGCTCTCGCAAAAATAGCTTTGGAAAACGTTAATCAAGTTATGGAAAACGTGAAAAAAACGATAGAAGAAAGAGAAAAGTTAATTGAAGAACTTAAAAAAATCGATGGGCTACATGTTTATCCTTCAAACACAAATTTTGTTCTTGTCAGGTTTGAGAATGGAAACATAAAAGAAGTTCATCAAAAACTTTTAGAAAATGGGATAATAACCAGAAACGTGAGTGACCAACCTTTACTGGAAAATTGTTTGAGGATTACTGTAAGAACTCAAGAAGAAAACAGGCTTTTGGTGGATACTCTAAAAAAGATTCTTGGTTAGATGAAGGGAGGTTAAAAAACTGGAGAACGAAGTTGTTGTGATTGCTGTTGGAAAAGACAAACCTGGACTTGTTGCAGGGGTAACTACAATGATATCTAAGTTAAAGGGTAACATTGAAGAGATGGATCAAGTTGTGCTTAGAGATGTTTTTGTTATGTCTCTACTCATCAAATTTTTGGATTCGGAAAACCTTAGAGAACCCGAAGAATTGAAAGAAGCACTTATCAGTCAGGGTGAAAAAATCGGGTTGAAGGTCCATATTTACCCATTAAAAGATTTATAGGAGAAATGTTTGAACAGTGAAAAACCTCATAATTACAACTGTGGGTAGAGATAGACCTGGAATAGTTGCTGGTATATCAGATATTCTTTACCAGTGTAATGCAAACATTTTAAAGACTAGAGCATCTGCTTTAGGAGAAATCTTTGTTATGGTTATGGTTGTCGATGTATCCAAAATTAACACAAACCTAAAAGACCTTATCCTAAAACTTAAGGAAAAAGGAGTAGAACTTGGTTCAGGAATTTCCGTTGAAGATGAAGAAACCTATAAGAAAAAGAAAAAACTGGTGGCTTTTGACTTAGATGGAACCTTGATAAGCATGGAAACGTTGGATGAACTAGCAAAAATCTGGGGTGTTGAAGGTAAAGTTAAGGAAATTACAAAAATGGCGATGGAAGGAAAGATAGGGTTTAAGGAAGCTTTAACAAAAAGGGTTAGCTTTTTGAAAGGTCTACCCGTGGAAGAACTGGAGAAACTAAGAGAAAAAATAAGGTTAACTCCAGGAGCTCAAGACCTAATCAAAGAACTTAAGAAGGCAGGTTTTATAACGGCTATCATTACGGGTGGATTTGATTATTTTGCAAAATATGTTGGGGATAAACTTGGGGTTGACTATGTTTATGCAAACAAGCTGGTTGTAAAAAATGGTAAGTTAACCGGGAAGTTTACGGGTAACATTGTAAGTCCAAAAGCAAAACTTGAAGCATTGATGGAGATAGCTAAAAAGGAAGGTATAAGTCTTAGTGAATGTGTGGCTGTTGGGGATGGTGCTAACGATATTTTTATACTGAAAAGTTCTGGTTTAGGTATAGGCTACAAACCAAAAAAACTTGTTAAACGTAAAGTTAATGCGTTAATAGATAGTGAAGATTTGAGAACGATTATGGCTTTCATTGGAAACGGTCATGTACGAAGAGATGTAATCAAAAAATTAGAAAGAAAAAGGTTGGAATAGTTTACTGTTGTTGGAGCATAAGCTTAATCATTCCGTTTTTCCTGTTAATTTTAACTTCAACTTCATCACCGTAATGATATTTTCTTTCCATTCTTTCCCATTCTTGGTTTGTTAGGTAGAGAACTATCCTTTTACTGTAAATCTTTTTTTGAGTAAACATTTTAGGTATCTGTGTAAGAATCGGTACAAGAAAGGAAATTTCCTGAGGTAAACCACTCGGTAAAGACATTACTGCTGGAGGTTTCTGAGCTTCAACACCAAACTCAACACAAACAAACTCATTTCCATATCCATCAAAAAACGGTCGAATAGAAATAATTTTACAGTTAACAGTTATTTCTTCATCCATCGAACACTAACACCAACCGCATTTACATGAAATCTTTCTTACTTATAAATGACTCGATATGTTAAGGGTTAAGGTAACATGCTGTTATACGTAATGCTTAAATATGCTTAACTTTCTATTATGAAACTCAGTGCGAGGTAGATCTGGTGGTGAGTAGGAGGCTTTACGTTTTCCGGAGGTCTTGTGTTTACTTCTAACATCAATGGACCGTTCTCCTACAATAGTCAACACCAAACTACAAAAAATAAATTTTCAAACATAGTTTTTCAGATTAAAATAGGTTTAGAGGTAACTAAGAATGTCTAAGAATCTAGTGGTTAAATTTGGTGGTTCTTGTCTATCATCACCAAAAAACATAAACTTAGCTGCAAAAAAAATCATGAATGAAACAAAAAAAGGTGGAAACATTGTCGTTGTAGTGTCTGCTTTAAGTGGTGTTACCGATAATCTTCTTAAGACTGCCCAAGAAGCAAGTTTAAACAAGCTTTCAAAGGAAGAACTTGATGAAATTTTATCCATGGGTGAAAGAACAGCAACACGTTTGATGGTTGCAGCTTTAAAGTCTTTAGGGTTAAAAGTTATCGGTTTAGACCCGGCTGATAAACTTTGGCCTATCTATACAAATTCTGAGTATGGTAATGCTGAAGTTGACTTAAAAAAGACTGTTAAAGCGGTTAGGAAAAACATAAGACCACTGCTTGAAGAAGGTTACGTGATTGTTGTCCCTGGATTTGTAGGTTTATCTCCAGAAGGTAAAGTTACAACTTTGGGTAGAGGTGGAAGTGACATTACAGCTGTCGTATTGGGAAGAAGTTTAGGTTTTGAAGAAGTTGTTTTTGTGAAGGATGTTGGAGGTGTTCTCTCGGCAGACCCAAAGATGGTTTCTACACCAACAAAAATAGATATGTTGGATGCCGAAGAAATGTTTAGTTTAAGTTCTGCTGGAGCAAAAGTTCTTCATCCTAGAGCGTTAAAATATGCTACAAACAATTTAACCCTGAGGGTTGTAGGTTTTGAAGAAGACTTATCTGAAGGTACGGTGATAAAAGGAGAGTTGGGTACAGGGTTAAAAGTTTCTTTACATCCCCATCCAGTTTCAATGTTAACTGTTGTTGGAAAAGAAGTCTTAACCCCTGAAAACCTCTTAAAAATATTCTCAGAAGCTTTACCTTTAAAAACTAAAATTTTAGGTTTAACTTTAACTTCTCCAAGTCTTCTTTTGTACGTTGAAAATCCTTCAAAACTTATAAAAAATCTTCATGACCTGATAAAAACCCAGAAAATTGCTAAAGCAATACATGGTTTTGAATCTTTAGCTTTAATAACGGTCTCAGGTCATGAACTGGAAAAGGTTCCGGGAGTTATTGATAGTGTAGTAGCACCTTTAGCTAAACAAAATATAAACCTCTACGGTTTACTTACCATAAGTTCTTCCATCCGAGTTTTTGTTCGATGGAACGACAGGGAAAAAGCTTTTTCCCTGATAAAGGAAAATCTTGCCAAAACAGGTGTTCTTGTTTGAAGGTGGTATGTTATGGTTAAAAAGATAAAAGCAGCGGTATTGGGAGCAACAGGAATGGTTGGACAAAAATTTGTCCAGATTTTGGAGAAAAATCCTTGGTTTGAATTAAAGAGTGTAGCTGCATCAGAAAGGTCTGTTGGAAAAAAATATTCTGAAGCTGTAAGGGGAAATTTGGTTGGTGAATTTTCTGAAGAAACTTTAGATTTAGAAGTTAAACCCATAAATCCTAAAGCATTGGATGAAGCAGAAATAGTTTTTTCTGCTTTACCAGCAGATATAGCTTTAAAAACTGAAGAAGAATTTGCAAAAGCTGGTTTTGTTGTGTTTAGCAATGCAAGTTCCCACAGGATGGACCCTGATGTCCCAATTTTAAATCCAGAAGTAAACCCTGAACATGCCGTTTTGATTGAAGAACAACGTAGAAGAAGAAAATGGGATGGTGCTATTATAACAAATCCAAACTGTACAACGGCAGTTTTAACTCTTTCACTTAAACCTTTAATGGAAAGTTTTGGTTTGAAACGGGTTATAGTTTCAACAATGCAAGCTGTTTCAGGTGCAGGATATCCAGGTGTACCGTCCTTAGACATCATTGATAACGTTATTCCCTTCATCAAACAGGAAGAAGAAAAAGTACAAAATGAAACTTTAAAAATAATGGGATCTCAAGAAAAACCTGCTGAATTTAAAGTTTCAGCTAGTTGTCATAGGGTAGCAGTTTTAGATGGTCATGTAGAAGCCGTTTTTGTTGACCTTGAAGAAAAGGTTGAACCTGAAAAAGTAATGGAAACCATGAGTAATTTTAAAGGTGAACCTCAAAAACTTAAACTTCCCACAGCTCCAGATAGTCCAATTATCGTTAGGTTTGAAGAAAACCGTCCTCAACCTAGACTTGACAGAATGGTTGGGAAGGGGATGGCTGTTGTTGTTGGAAGGGTTAGGAAAGATGAAGCTTTGGATGGAATAAAATATGTTGTGTTGGGTCATAATTTAATTAGAGGAGCTGCCGGATGTTCAGTTTTAAATGCTGAACTTCTGAAAATGAAAGGTTATGTTTAACAGGTAGATTTTAAGGGGAGAAGTTTGAGTTATGGAAATAGGTAAAAAAAGAAGGTTAAACAGGATTTTTAGAAAAAACGGAAAGTCGATAATAGTTCCAATGGACCATGGGGTAACAATAGGTCCTGTAAAAGGATTAGTAAACATGCAAAAAACGATAGATAAGCTAATTCTGGGAGAAGCTGATGCAGTTGTTGTTCATAAAGGAATAGCAAGCAAAGTTGATGTTGGAAATATGGGGCTTATAGTTCACCTTTCAGGAAGTACAAAAGTTGGACCAGACTCTAATTGGAAAGTTCAAGTATGTAGTGTAAAACAAGCCTTAAAACTTGGAGCTGATGGGGTTTCTGTCCATATCAACATGGGGTCAGCTAAAGAACCGGAGATGCTTAAAAAGATGGGTGAAATAGCTGATGAAGCTGCAGATTACGGGTTACCCTTGTTAGCCATGATGTATCCAAGAGGACCAAACATACAAAACGAACATGACCCAGAACTTGTCAAACATGCAGCAAGACTTGGAGCTGAACTTGGGGCCGATATAGTTAAAACAAACTATACTGGTAGTATTGAAAGTTTCAGAGAAGTTGTTGAAGGATGTCCCGTTCCGGTAATCATCGCCGGAGGACCTAAAGCAAAAAATGATGCAGAATTTCTTCAGATGGTTTACAATGCTATCCAAGCAGGAGGAGCCGGAGTGTCCATTGGTCGAAATGTTTTTCAACATGAAAATCCAACTTTAATGGTTAAAGCTCTTAATGCAATTGTTCATGAAAATGCTACAGTTGAAGAAGCATTAAAAATTTTGAGGGGAGAACGATGAAAGAACTTTGGGTTGAATTGGAAGACCGATTACCCGAAGACGTTAAATCTTTGATTCTTGGTGCGTGTAAAAACCTGTGTAACGCAGTACTTGTAGGTAAAGAAACCCTTAAGTTAGCTACAGATTTAGGTTTAAAAACAGTCTCCAAAACCCAAGCCCAAATAACCCTGCTGGAAAAACTAGAAGAAGACTTAGTAAAAAAACTGAAGGAAGAGAAAAAACAAGTTTGTGTAAGGTTAACCGTAAAGGATAGGGGTGATGAAGAAAAAATCGTTAACGCAGCATCCATGGGTATAGATTATGTGGTTGCTGTATGTCCAAACTGGAAAATCATACCACTTGAAAATCTTATAGCCAAAATTCATGGAAAAACAAAACTTTTTGCGGAAGTTTCAAGTGTTGAAGAAGCAAAACTAGCATTAGAAATTTTAGAGTTAGGTGTTGATGGTGTTGTATTAAAAACAGATAAACCAGAAGAAGTTAAACAGGTAGCTTCAATTTTAGAAGAAATGGAAAAGAAACCTAAACTAAAGTTGACTTCAGCAAAAATAATCCAATGTAAACAGTTGGGTATGGGTGACAGAGCCTGTATCGACACCTGTGAACTTATGGGTCGAGGGGAGGGTATTCTTGTAGGATGTCAATCGTCAGGTCTGTTTCTTGTTCAAGCTGAAGTTTTAGAAACTCCGCATGTAGAACCAAGACCCTTCAGGGTTAATGCTGGACCGGTTTCTTTGTACGTACTTGCAACCAAGGAGAAAACAAGATATCTTTCAGAGTTAAAAGCTGGAGAAGAAATCTTGATAGTTAACAGGGATGGTGAAATTAGAAGTTCAATAGTTGGTCGAGTAAAGATAGAGAAAAGACCTCTATTGCTTATTGAAGCTGAAGAAGGAGGAGAAAAAATTAAAACTATCGTACAAAATGCAGAAACAATTCACCTTGTAACAAGGGAAGGTTCAAAATCTGTAAGAGACCTAAAACCAGGTGATGAAGTACTTGTTTTTCGTCAACATGGGGGAAGACATTTCGGAATTTTAGTTGAAGAAGAAACAGTGATCGAAAGGTGAAACCAAAAATATGTGCCGTCCTTACAGGTGAAAATTTTCAAGAAATCAAAGAGATGTTTAAAGAAGCAAAAAAAGCAGGAGCAGATTTAGTCGAACTCCGAATAGACTACTTAAAGGAACGATGTGATTTCCCGAAACTTAAAAAAGTCATAGATTTACCTGTTATAGCAACAAATAGACCTATAAGTGAAGGAGGTTTTTCCAGCCAACCGGAAGAAGTTCGGTTAGAAGTTCTGTTAAAAGCTGCTGAATCAGGTTTTGATTATGTTGACTTAGAAATTTCAACAAAAAATCTCCGAAAAACTATTAAAAAAGTTGAAGATTTAGGTGTAAAAACAATAATCTCTTTTCATAATTTTTCTTTTACACCAAAAATTCAAGAACTTTTAACTATTTTTAAGAAGGTTCAAAAATTTGGAGCTGAAATCTGCAAAATTGTTACTACCGCAAAAAGTTTGGAAGATAACCTAACCTGCTTTAGTTTTTTGGATAAGGCTTCAAAAAGAGGGAAAGTTGTATCTTTCTGTATGGGTAAACTTGGTGTCCCTTCTAGGATTTTATCACCTCTTTTTGGTGGATATTACACTTATGCATCCATTTGGAAAGGAAAAGAATCTGCCCCAGGTCAATTAACTGTAGGAGAATTACGTAAAATTTACAGGTTGATGGGTTTTGAAGGTTGATGGTAAAACGGAAATTTATGCGATCATCGGAAACCCTATAGAACATTCTTTAAGCCCAATTATTCACAATGTGGCATTTAAAGAACTAAACCTTAACGCTGTTTATGTAGCTTTTAAAGTAACGCAGGAAAATTTGGTGGGTGCTGTAAACGGATTAAAAAGTCTTGGAGTTAAAGGTTTTAACGTTACCATACCTCACAAAGTTTCCATCATACCGTTGTTAGATGAAGTTGAACCTTTAACTTTACAGATTGGTGCTGTAAACACCGTAAAAAACAAAGATGGAAAACTCGTAGGTTACAATACAGATGGTTTAGGAGCTTTAGAAGCCTTAAGAGAAAAAGGAGTAAATCCCGATAACAAAAAAATCGTTATTGTCGGTGCAGGTGGAGCTGCTAGAGCTATAGGTTTTACCTTAGCAAAATATGCAAAAAAACTTGTCATCCTAAACAGAACCGAAGAAAAAGCTGTTGAACTTTCAAAGGTAATCTCAGAAAACTCTAATCTACCAGTGGAAGGTTTAAAGTTAACCCATTTAACTTTAGAGGAAAAGCTTAAAGATGCGGACATAGTCATAAATGCAACTTCGGTGGGTATGCATCCCAAAGTTGAAGAAACACCAATACCCAAAAACTTCATAACTTCTAAGATGACTGTTTTTGATGTTGTTTACAATCCATTAAAAACAAGACTTTTAAAGGAAGCGGAAGAAATGGGAGCAAAAACCGTGGATGGACTGGGTATGCTTATCCATCAAGCAGTTAAAGCTTTTGAAATTTGGACTGGTTTAAAACCTTCACCCAAAACTATGCTTCAAGCAGCATTGAAGGAGTTAAGGAAACAACCATGACAGGTTTAGGAGAAGCAGTTGCTCATGGAGCAGCAACCATAATAAATGCCATAGCCATCGGTAAAGGTGCAGCTTTTGGAATAGACTTAAAAACAAAAGCAAAAGTAGAATTAACGGATGAAGTTGGAATAGTCAAGGGAAAGATAATTTCTGAACCCCAAGAAAGCACTGTTTTGATCGAGAAAGCTGTAAAACTGGTGCTTAAACATTTTGGGGTGGAAAAAAAGTACGGTGCAAGGGTGGAGACAGAATCAAACATTCCTATAGCAAGAGGATTAAAGAGTAGTAGTGTTGCTTCAAACGCTCTTGTTCTTGCAACAACAGCTGCACTCGGAAAAAAACTTGATGATAAAACTCTTCTAAACCTAAGTGTTGAAGCAGCCTTTCAAGCAGGAACAACAATTACGGGAGCCTTTGATGATGCATGTGCTTCGTTTTTTGGTAATCTTGTAGTTACAGATAACCTTAAACGTCGAATACTTAAGAAGAAGAAAATCCTTGGAGATTATAAAGTGGTTTTATACATTCCAACAGAGAAAGTTTACACAGTTAAATCTGACGTAAAAAAAATGAAACTTATAGCTCCACAGGTTGAATTAGCGTTTAAGGAAGCTTTAAAAGGAAACTATTGGAAAGCTTTAACTTTAAACGGAATTCTTTATTCTGTAGCTTTAGGTTACAATCCAAAACCCATCTTGGATGCCTTGGAATGTGGGGCTGTAGCTGCTGGTTTAAGTGGAAAAGGTCCGGCTATCGTAGCCGTTACAAAAACATCCAATGTGGATAATATACTGGATGTTTGGAAATCTTATGAAGGAAAAATTTTGACGGCAAACATCAACCGAAAAAAAGCATACATCGTGAAGGGGTAAACTTTGCCACTTCAAGTTATCGTTAAGAGAACAGACCAGCTTTCTGGGGAAGTTAAGGCACCCCCATCCAAAAGTTATACCCATAGGGCTATCCTAGCAGCAGCTCTCTCTTTAGAAGAATCTGTAGTATTAAATCCACTTTTTTCAGACGATACTTATGCAACTATGGAAGCTTGTAAAAGTTTAGGTGTGTTTATTCAACCTGTGAAGAATGGATTATCCATTAAAGGTTTAAAAAAACCAAAAGCTCCATCAAACCCGATAAACTGTAAATTGTCAGCTGCAACCATAAGATTTATGACGGCTGTATCAAGTTTGGCTGAAGGTAAAACGATTTTGACAGGTGAAGAAGGACTCTTAAAACGTCCCATTGGTCCACTTGTTGAAGCTTTAAATCAGCTTGGTGTTCATTGTGAATCTAAAAATGGTTTTCCTCCTGTTGTTGTTTATGGTGGAAATCCGTTAGGAGGGCAAACTTTTATAGTTGGAGATGTAAGTTCTCAGTTTATTTCAGGATTACTTTTTATTTCCCCATTGGCAAAAGAAGACGTCCAAATAAATTTAACAACACCTCTTGAATCTAAACCCTACGTTGAACTTACCTTGGAAGTACTCAAAAGACATGGAATAAAAGTCTATGTATCAGGAAACCATGAAAAATACATCATACCCAGTGGTCAAGAATATAAACCATACAACCATAGAGTTATAGGTGATTTTTCTTCTGCATCATTTCTTATGGCTGCTGCAGCTGTAACCAACTCCCATCTTAAGATAGAAAACCTAGATGTTTCGTTAACTTCACAACCAGACCTTAAAATCCTCAACATACTAAAAACAATGGGTGCAAAAATTAGGGTAAAAAGGGATTACGTAGAAATTTTTGGAAACAATCTTCAGGGAACAACTTTAGATGCAAAAGATAACCCTGACCTAGTTCCTGTTTTAGTTGTTTTAGCATGTTGTTCAGAAGGAGAAACAACAATAAAAAACGTCAAAAGGTTACGTATCAAGGAATCAGACAGGTTGAAAGCTCTTAACGTTGAATTTTCAAAGATGGGTGCAAAAATCCAAACAGTTGAAGATAAACTTGTGATAGAAGGACCATGTAAATTAAAAGGAACAACCGTAGACTCACATGGAGACCATAGAATTGCCATGGCTTGCGCCGTAGCTGGTCTTGCTGCTGAAGGTGAAACAAGAATTCTTCATGCTGAATGTGTAAGCAAGTCTTACCCCAACTTTTTTCACGACCTAAAAAAATTAGGGGGAAAAGTTAGTTTTGAACAGTAACTCCATCGGAAAAAATTTTGTCATAACCTATTTTGGAGAAAGCCATGGTAAATGTGTAGGTGTAATTGTTGATGGATGTCCACCAGGTCTACCATTAAAAGAAGAAGATATCCAAAAGGAGCTAGATAAAAGAAAACCTGGAAAAGAATTTTATTCAACACCAAGGGCTGAAGAAGACCGTGTTCAAATTCTTTCTGGTGTCTTTAACGGTTACACCACGGGAACTCCTATCTGTATGGTTGTGTGGAACAAAGAAGTAGAATCTGAAGTTTATGAAGAATTTAGATGGAAACCAAGACCCGGACATGCAGATTACCCTGCAACCATAAAGTATCAAGGCTACAACGATTATCGTGGAAGTGGAATTTTTTCTTCAAGGATAACCATTGGGTTTGTGGCTGCCGGAGCAATTGCAAAAATGCTTCTAAAACAGATCGGAGTTGAAGTCTTAGCTCATGTTGTGGAAATTGGTGGGATAAAAACAAAAATTAAACCAACCTTGGAACAGTTAAGAAAGGAAGTTTACTCAAACCCCCTAAGATGTGTTGATAAAGAAGCATCTAAAAAAATGGAAGAAGTAATCTTAAAAGTCAAAGAAGAAGGAGATAGTGTTGGTGGGGTAATCGAAGCAATTGCTGTTAATGTTCCGGTTGGGGTTGGAAATCCTATTTTTAATTCTCTTGATGCTGACCTTGCAAGATTTCTTTTTTGTATTCCAGCTGTTAAGGGTGTAGAATTTGGAGTAGGATTTAAAGCAGCAGAACTAAAAGGCTCCGAAAACAATGACGAGTATAGAGTAAAAGATGGAAAAATCGTTACCTTAACAAACAATGCAGGTGGAATTCTTGGGGGGTTATCCACTGGTATGCCCATTGTAGTTCGTGTTGCTTTTAAACCTCCTTCTTCCATAAGGAAGAAACAAAAAACCGTTGACCTTCGTACAATGACTGACACCGAAATAGAAGTTAAGGGTAGGTATGATGTATGTTTTGTTCCTAGGACTGTACCTATAGTTGAAGCCGTTGTTGCTAATGTGCTTGTGGACCATATTTTACCTTTAGGTTTAATTAGGTTTAAAGATAAAGAAGCTAAAAATCAAACTTAACCGTTACAGTAAACATAACCCTTTACTCTACGAACAAAATTTTTACAGGTAAAACACTCTAAGAAAGGTACAGTTTCACCCTTTACAGGACAATCCACAGCTTCTGATTTTAGCTTACTCAACGTACGTTTTGACATTAAACCTTTAAATTCTGAAAGCTTATCCTTTGGTATACGAAAAGGTTTTGAAACAGTTTTGACTTCAAGTTTATGTTTAGGTTCAGATTCTTCCTTCTCCATCACTTATCCACATAAACGATTCTTTACACTAACCTAGTTAAAACATTTTTCTGGTTTCTTTAGAAGATTTCCCTTCCAGTCCTTACTGAACTTCGATGTTTTCTTCAGAAAATCCCATGGCAATCAGTTTTTCCTTAGTTTTTTCTCTATGGTCACCCTGAAGAAGGATTTGGTTGTTCTTGGCAGTTCCTCCACATGCACAAAAAGCTTTTAATTCTGCTGCTAGTTTACCGATGTCCACACATTTTACATTCAATCCTTCGACAACAGTCACTGGTTTATTCCATTTTCTTTTTTCAAGTCGAACTCGAATTCGTTGTTGACCTTTACTGATTTCTCCACATACACATAAATCTTTTGGTAACCCACAAACTTCACATATTTCCGCCATAACTTTCTCTTTAAC
>CAZNLG010000007.1:0-21803 GCA_964573765.1 uncultured Candidatus Bathyarchaeia archaeon
GCATACAAAAATTTGAATTATGGAACGGTCTTACAAGCTCAACTTTAACTTTTCCCCCGTTTAAACTGTAGACCACACGGTTGTGAAGATTTCTAACTTTAATTTCTTCAGCTTTCTCCTTTAGTCTTTTTTCAATTTCTTCAAGGTTAAGGTAATGTTTGTCATAGAAGTTTTTTGCGTTTCCAAGGTTTTCAAGTTCTATTAGTTGGAGAATGTATTCATTTTCCGAAGCAAAATCTACCATGTCCCATATCTCATGGTCATTTATCGACCTAAGAACAACCATGTTTAGCTTGATGGGTGTTAAACCTGATTCATGAGATTTTTCTAATCCCCTTAAAACCCTAGTAACATCACCACCAGTAACCATCCTATATGTTTCAGGGTTTATGGAAACCAAATTTACATTTACACGACTTAAACCGGATTTTTTAAGTTTTTCAGCTAAATCTTCCAACAGAACACCGTTGGTAGTCATGGAAACTTCTTCAATACCGGATACTTGACTAATCTTAGAAACTATTTCACAGATATCTTCCCTAACTAAGGGTTCTCCTCCGGTTAACTTAATTTTTCTAACACCAAAAAAACTTGCGATTTTAACAATTTTTTCAATTTCTTCGGGAGTCATCTCAACATCTATTTTTTCTTCTTCACCTTCTCCATGACAATAGATACAGTTCAGATTGCATCTTTGAGTTACCGAAATTCTTAAACTTGTTACTGGTCGGCCAAACCTATCCCTTAACAAAAAGGTTCAACCTCTTTACCGCTATGTTTGACTGATAATAACGGTATAACCTAACCTTTATATTAACTAAACGCTAAAAACCAAAAAAGTTACGACTCTTGAACTTTTTCTTCTTCTTTTGGAAGAGCAGGTTTACTTTCTACCTGAGAAAATAAAATTTCAAGTTGTTTCTTCATTAATTTTGGATTTTCATCCTAGTTAAAATAATCAGCAAAAAGTTTGGTTGTTCTAAGAATATGAGATTTTCCAAGTTTTTCACGTTTTACAAGACCCATCTCCACAAGTTTATCGATATGCTCATAAGCCTGCTGACCTCTAACAGCAACAACTTTTGCTTGTGGTACAGGTTGTCTGTATGCAATGTAAGAAAGGGTTTTGAGTGGTCCTTCCGTTAAAAGTGGTTTTATAGAAAGTCTTCTAACCCTACTTACATAAACGGGTTTTAGTTGCATAACAAATCTTTTACCATCAAGTTCAAGTATTTCAAGGGCACTATTTCTCTTACGATATTCTTCAGCAAGAGATTTTGCAAGTTCGTAAACCTTCTTTTTTGAGTAAACTTTTGTGATAGAACATAAAGTTTTAAGTTCAAGTGGGTAACCGGATGCATAAAGAGCAGCTTCAATTAGAGCCTTTTTTGCTTCAAATTCTTCAACAGTCCAAGCTTGTTGTGATTTTTTAGGTTGTTGTAGGTTTTCGCTCATACTCTTCAACCTTTCCGGTTATGGTTATATAAATTTCCCCGAATTCTTCTTCTTGGAAAAGGTCTACAAGACCCTTTGAAGCAAGAAAAAGAAGTAACAGAAAAATTCTTACAATTTCCTGCTTGGATTTGTTTTGTACAAGTCTAGAAAACGGTATAGCTTCTTCTGTACCCATGTTTTTAAGAACATTGTAAAATTCATCGATTCTAGATTCGATTTCAGCAAAAAATCTGTCGTGTTCTTTAAAAAAATCCGGGGAAGGTAATTCAATAGGTGTTAGTTTTACAGGTCTTTGAATAGATTCGTTTTTTAGAACTTCTTCTAAAGCAGTTAAAAGATTCTCTATTGTTGTGGATGTAAATTCATAACGAAATGGAAGTTGGAGTGGTGGAGGAATTTGTTCTGAAGGTGGAAGTTGGGGTAGTTTAGGAGGTTCTTCCATTTTTAGTATACGTTCAGATTGAAGACGTAAAACTACACTTGAAGAAAGAAGAGCTGTACCGGAAGCTGCAAAATCGATAAAACCTTCCTTCTTCATTTCTGTTAGAAAAGTGGATAGAAGATAAGCTATGTTTATGTCCCATGGATTCATCTTGTAAAGTCTTACTAGGTCAAAAAGAATTTGCCATGGAGGTTTTAGGTAGAAAGGCTTGGAACCTTTATTAGTTGACATTCTTACGTTTCCTTCCCAAGTGTTTTGGGTTGGGCTTCCATTAAAGGTAGGGAGTAAACGTTTGAAACACCATTCTTTGCGTAAACCCCGAAAAGTCTATCAGCTTTTGCAGCCATGGGTTCCTTAAATGAAATAACAATTATCTGAGAGTTTTTTGATTCTCTTGTTAAAAGTTCAGCTAACCTTTGAACGTTCACAGGGTCAAGATGAGCATCGATCTCGTCAAAAATGTAAAATGGGGAAGATTTAGCTAAGCTTTGAAGAGCAAAAATATAACAGACTGCTACGACAGATTTTTCTCCACCACTAGCTGCTGTAACAGGCATAAGCGACTTACCTGGAAATTCAACTATGATGTCAAGTCCACCTGAAAATGGGTCATCTGGATTTTGTAGTTGTAACCATCCCCTACCGTTAGTTATAGCATTAAAAGTTTCAGAAAATTTTGCGTTAAGTTTTTCTAAAGCATCAAAAAAAGCTTCTCTTTTCTGGTTTTCGATTTCTTCCATAAACTTTAGAATTTCCCTTTTCTCAGATTCAAGCTGATTTATTCTAACTGAGAGTTCTTTGTAATCCTTTTTTTGAGGTTCATAAAGAACCAAAGCATTCATGTTTACTTTTTCAGCTAAACTTTCAAATTCTGTTTGAAAGTTTTTGATTAAAGACTTCATGGTTTCCAAGTCTTCAATCTTAAAATCTATTGGTTGTTCGTAGCCTAATGTTTTAAGTTCCTTGAAGCTATGTTCAAGCTCAAGCCGTAATTTTAAAATTTCTTGTTTTAAACTGTTAACAGCATTGTTGAGTGGCTCCATTTCTGCGTTAACTTTTCTGATTTCTTTGTTGATTTCTTCCACAGAAGCAGCAAATTTTTTATGTTCTTCCTTTTTGGCAACCATTTGAGCTGAAAGTTTCTCCTTCTCGTTTTCAAGCATCTTTAACCTGTTGGTTGCTTCTTCTAGTCTTGCCGTTGAAGATTCAATTTCTTTACGTCTTTTTCTTATGTTCTCGGAAATGCCTAGAAGTTCTCTTCTTGTAGTGTTCAGGGATGGAAGAAGAATGTTTTTTATGTTTGATTCATGAACAGCCTTTTTACTTTCTAAATCGTTAAGTTGACGTTGAAGTTCGTTAATTTCGGATTCAAGTTTTGCTTTCTCAGTTTCCAATCCTGTTATCGTTTCTGGTTTTACTTTTCTTCTAAGATTTGCAGCTTCAACTCTTAGAATATGAAGCCTTTGCTCGATCTCGGTTTTTCTTGTTTCAGCTTCACCTAACCATGCTCTTGATTTTTCATATCGATGGTTTAGGCTTCTAAGTCTTCTACCAAGTTCAACTAGGTTTCGGTAGATCCGTTCAAGGTTTTGGTTTATGTCTGAAATGTCCTTCTCAAAAAACTTTATGGTATCTTCATGAAGAACCCTTTCAGTTTCCAATCTTAAAAGTTCGTTATGTAAACGTTTTAAGTCTGATTTTCTACTTTCAAGTAGTTTTTCAAAGGAGTTAACGGTTTCATTTATTCGTTTAACCGTATCTTCACTTGGTAAAACTTCTGAAAGGTCGATGGGTTCTCTGTAAAAACCAACTTCTAAACGGAAGCCAGGTTGGAAAACTTCCCCTTCAACCGTTACAACTCTGTAACCTCTTTGTGAAGCCAACAAAGCTGCTTCTTCATTTGAAGCAACAAGTGTATCACCCAAAACAAAGTTTACAGCTGGTCTATATTTAGCTGAACATTCAACGTAGGAAGTTGCTGGTCCAAGTATTCCGGGAATGTCAGGTTTTTCAACGGATTTAACATTTTGTAGATTGGAAAGAGGTAGAAGTTTTACTCTACCTATTTTGGCTCTTTTTAGGGTTTCTGCGCATGCTTTCACGGTTTCCATGTTTTCAACAACTAAAGCCTGAAGCCAGCCTTCTGCAGCAGCTTCAACAGCCTTTTTGTAACCATGGGAAATCCGTATTTTTTGTCTTAGTCTTCCATGAATACCCGTTAAGGTTTTAAGGTTTGCAAGAGTTTCTAAGTGTTCCAATGCCTTTTCTTCCGAAAGAACATTGTCGGCAAGGTCTTTTTGGGAAGTAAACTCCGTAACACTTAATCTTGCTTTTTTGGCTATTTTCTCAGCGTTACGAACTTCAAGTTCGATGGTTTCTATCTGACGTCTAATTCTGGTTATGGATTGGATTGTTTCTTCAAGAATTTTCTGTTCTTTGTTTTTTCGAGCTATAACTTGTTTAAGTCTCTCTGAGAAATTGTTGTATAGGTTTTCAAAAGCATTCCTTCTTGATTCTAAAGCGTTTATCTGTTCTTCCAAAAGACTACAACTTTCATTTTCAGCTTTAATCTTAACTTCAAGCTTTCCATATCCTCGTTCAAGCTCGTGTATTTCATCTTCTAGTTTTGAAAGTTTTTCTGAATTTTTATCTAAAGAATCTTTTATCTCGTTAACTTTTTTTATGATTTCTTCTTTAGCTTTCTTTTTTTCTGAGAGAATTTTCTCGATTTCTTCTTTTGATTTGGTTATTTTTTTAAGTTCCTTGTTAACTGTGGTTAATTGTTCTCTTATCGATTTTAAGGTTTCAATTTTGTCGGTATACATGTTTTCGTAGGATTTTAAGCTTGTTTTTGCAGCGGATAACGTTGTTTTAAGTCCAGCGATTTCTGAGTTTAAGTCACCTATCTGTTTTTGGAGAAGGAGAAGTTTTTCTCCACCTTTATCCATAACTTCAACGGTATATTCTTTCCATTCTTTTTCCTTGATTGAACGTTGATTCTCAAGTTCTTCATATTTAGTTTTGTATTCCTGAAGCTTGGTCTCTTTTAATCTAAGTTCTTCTTCGATTCTGTTTATTTCTGATTGAAGGCTTTTTATTTTTGCAGAAGTTTCTATTGCTTTAAGCTTGTTTAACTCGTTTTTGAGGTAGTTATACCTTAAAAGGTCGTTTCTCTCTTTTTCAAGCTCAATTAAACGTTTTTTAACTTCTTCAAACTTTCCCATTGCCATTTTTAGGTTTAATTCTGCTTCCCTAAGTTCTGCTTGAGCTTCTTCTTTTTTACGGTCATACTCAGCAATACCGATGATACTTTCAACATGTTTTCTTCTATCTTCAGGATTAAAGTCGGCTATTCTGATGGTTGTACCTTGAGAAATTATGTTCATACTTCCTATGAGAGAAGCATGCCCAAGTAAGTCTATGAGGTTTGACCTAGAATATCTCTTACCATTAACCTTGTAAATGCTTGTACCATCATCACCCAAATACCGTGTAATTGTAACTACATCAGTGTCGATAGGGATTTTTCTTGAAGAATTGTCAAGATGAATTGTTACGGTTGCATGTTTTGCTCTGGATATTTCATTGTTACCATGAAAAAGTAAAGATGAAAAATTTGTTGCTCTTAATGTTCTGACGCTTAACTCACCAAGAACAAACTGGATTGCGTCTACAATGTTTGTTTTACCACTTCCGTTAGGACCAACAATAACGTTTAAGCCTTTGTCAAACGATATGGAAGTTTTTTTTGCAAATGTTTTGAAACCTACGATCTCAAGCTTTTTAATAATGACCATTAGTTTTCCTCCAATATGGAGTGGGTTAGCGTTAAAACTTTATTGATACTTTCAAGTAGCATAAGCTTCTGTATTACTAAGAATTTCATGTTCAACTACAGATAAGTTGTGCGTTAGAAATTAAAAATCTAAGTTACAATTCACCTTAAAAAACGTATGGAAAAAGTCTTGGATTTTTCTATGTTGGGATAAAAAGTAAAGCAAAGTTTAGCGTTTATTTTGACAAAAAAGAATAAAATTGGAGCAAAAATTTAAAAGTTAATTTAAACATTTAAACCAAAAAATTTAACTCCAAAACACTAAACAACCCAAACAACTATCTCCTATTCTGAACAAACATATCCAAGTGTTAAGGTTTAGGAAGCTTCACCTATGGAAGAAAAAACTAGCATTTCAAACAGGAGAATTAAAGCCTTAATAAAAAAAATGAACGAACAAAACATCGACTGTTACGTGTGTAGCTTAGACCCAAACATTCAATATCTTACAGCTGACAGTAAGGTCGGTGGTGAAGGCTTCATAGCGCTTATTTCTAAAAATCAAAAACCAGTCATCTATGTTTCTAAGCTTGAACAAGCACGTATCCAAGAAGAAGTCAAAAACTTTGACGTAGAAGCTTTAAGGGAAGGAGAAAAACCTGAAGATAAAATAGCAAAAAAAATCTTGGAAACAGAAGGAAAAAAAGTTTGTTTTGACAGCCTAACTTTTAACCAATACAAGATTCTTACCAAAAAACTCTCAAAAACAAAAATTGAATGTAAACCAGACATCCTACTAAAACTCAGAGAAATTAAAGATAAAAACGAGGTTGAACTGATCAAGAAAGCAACAAAAATCTCTGATAAAAGTATGGAAGTTGTTACAGAATTTTTAAGGACAGGAATCAGAGAATACGAAGTTGCGGCTGAGATAGAATATGTAATGAGGAAGATGGGTTCTGAAGGTTTTGCATTTAAAACCATAGTGGCTTCTGGTTTTAGGTCAAGTTATCCCCATGGAGAAAGTTCTGATAAGGAAATTTTGGATGGGGAAGTTGTAGTTGTGGATATAGGTGCTAAATTTATGGGGTACAATTCAGACATAACAAGAACTTTTTTTGTTGGTAAACCAACCAACACCTACAGAAAAATCTACAAGGTTGTTTATGAAGCCCAAATTAAGGCTTTAGAAAATATTAGGACTGGTATGGAAGGTTGGGAAGCTGATGCTATAGCAAGAAAGATAATCCAAAAGGAAGGTTACGGAGAATATTTTATTCATGGACTTGGACATGGAATAGGTATAGAAGTACATGAACCACCAAGACTTTCCAAAAAAAGCAGAGATAAACTTAAGAAAATGAACGTAATCACCGTGGAGCCTGGAATATACTTACCCAAAAAGTTTGGTGTTAGAATTGAAGACGTAGTCCTAGTTACGGATAAAGGATTGGAAGTTCTTTCCAAGTCTGATAAAACAGTTTATTAGTCACTTTATCTCTAAAAATAGAAAAATCATCGATGTTGGGACATGTCAAGAATAAAACTTGAAAGGATTTTAGATACGACGTTAAGAGAAGGAGAACAGACACCAGGTGTCTATTTTAGACCACATGAAAAATGTAGGATAGCCGAGATGCTTTACAAAGTTATAGGTGAAAAAGCATACATAGAAGTCGGTCAACCCTACAGTCCAAAATATAGGGAAGGTGTGGAAGCGGTAGTTCGGTTTTTTAAGGAAAAAGGCTACAATGATGCAAGACTTTTAGGTCACTGTAGAACTCTGGAAGAAGATGTTAAAATTGCTTGGGATTGTGGTGTTTGGGGTGTTGTTGTCGTATTATCACCTTCAGACCAACATCTAATTCATAAACTTGATGGTTTATCTTACCAAAAAGCCTTAAAAAGAATAGCTGACGCCATCCGTTACGCAAAAGATAAACTTGGTTTTGAAATTGTTGAATATGCAGCAGAAGACGCAACAAGTACACCGGTGGAACGGTTGATAGAAGTTTCCAAAATAGCCCTAGAAGCGGGTGTTGATGTTGTTAGGATACCGGATACTAAAGGTCAAATGTCCCCTACAGGCTTTAAAAAGCTCATGGAAACATTAACTGAAAATGTTGACGTACCTTTCGATGTACACTGCCACAACGATAGAGGACTTGCAATAGCAAATTCCATAGCAGGGTTGGAAGGAGGAGCTACAGGTGTCCATGTATCGGTTATGGGTCTTGGGGAAAGATGTGGAATCGCCGACCTTGCAACCTTAATGGAAAACCTTGAAAGTATCTATGGGGTTGAAACAAAGGTTAATTTTAGGGGTATACCAGAACTGTACAGGTATGTTTCAGCTGTTTCAGGAATAACTATACCACCAAACCTACCAATCTTAGGGTCTTTTGCAAGAATTCATAAGGCAGGAACTCACCAAAAATCTGTTTTAAGATGTCCTGAGACTTATGAAACCATAAACTGGGAAAAATATGGTTTAAAAAGGGAATTTGAATTTGGAGCTATGCAATCAAAAGAGCTTATTGAAGCAATCTTGGCTGGATATAATGTTCCGGAAAATGTTAAACTAAAAATTGTGGAGAAGATAAGAGATTTCTCCATGAACCGTGGAAGACCCCTACGTCAACCGGAAGTTCTAAGGATAATTTTAGAAGAAACAGGTATTTCCCTTAGTTCTCTTTTCCAAACAGGGTTAGGAGAACTTGATGCACTTATATTCATTAAAGTTAAACCCCCATGTGATGAACTAAGCCTAATTAAAAACATAAGGAAAACATTTATGAAACATTCAATTCCGGTTAGGATTAGGGATGTGGCTGGAAACTGGGACTTTATCTTGGACGTAAAAGGTATTAAAGACCCAAAACTTCTTGACGAAATAACAAGGAAAATAAGAACAGAGAACAAAGAAATTCTGGAAACAAGTACTTCCATAGTTTTTGACGAATATAAGTAACAAGGGGAGGGAAAAAGTTAAATATTGGAGTTAACAGAACGGTCGAAATGTTTATTAAAACCCTTAGTTTTTTATACCCCCAGTATAATACTGAATGTTAACTTGAAAACCCTCAGCAGTGTAGGGGTTTCATTGAAAAAAAACAAAACCTACTCTCTTCAAAAAACTCCCATGGAAAGAGTTTCAACCTTGAGTTCTGAAGCTTATGAATTCGTAGAGTTTTCTCTTTTTGTTGGAGATAGTTTTGTTTATGGGAGGTAAATTACAGAAGGGAGAAGGAGATACGGCTTCTTGTACGTAATTGTAGTTGGATTAAGTGGAGTTGGACAAACCCTTTCTAAGCTTTTGTTGAGCAGAGGACATACTGTTGCTGTGATCGATAGGGATGAAGCACGTTGTAAGGAATTTGCATCCGAAGTTGATGCTCTCATAATTAACGGGGATGCTGAAGATAAGGAGAACCTTATTAACGCGGGAATTGAGAAGGCAAATGCTCTGGTAGCTGCGACCAACGATGACTCAGTAAACTTGATGGTTGTTACGAGGGCAAAGGATTTTGGTGTTCCAAAGTTGATGGTAGTACTTAGGGATGTTGAGCATGCGGATGTTTTTAGTAAGATGGGTGTGGAAGTTGTTACACCAGATGCGATTGTTGCTGAACATATTTACCAATCTCTATTTGAAGTAGGAGATTTTCTCTACGTGGGAAAGTGTGGGTCAGAAGTATTTAGCATTCAGACAAACGAGAATACTGAAGTTATCCATAAGAAGATCAAAGACCTACGGCTTCCCAATGGTTACAAGATTCTTGCTGTTATCAGAAAAGACAAACTTAATCTTCCAGACGAAAACTTGACAATTGAAGCAGGAGATGACATTGTGGTTTATACGGATAAACCTGAGAATCTTAAACGTGTAGTGGACATTTTCACAAAAAAGTCAAAGAAAGAAGTTAAAACAACCCAACAGGTTCAACGAACCTAGCGGGATTTACTCTGGTTTTCTTTTTCCCAGTCTTGCAAACTCTTTCCATGTTTTTGGAGTGAAAAGAACAAGTATTGGTATTATCTCAAGCCTACCAGCCCACATGTCAAATATGAGGACACCTTTCACTATGGCTGGAAGGTTATTGTTGATGGGAAGGAAACATGGTCCAACGTTTCCTTGAGCGGAAAATACCGCTGAGAAAGCATTAAACGGTTCAAATCCAAAGAAGGTTAAAAGAAAACCTGAAAAAGCTAGGAGTAGAAGATATGCCACAAAAAAACCTAGAATTCTAACAACTTCTTCTTCTTCAACAACATTTCCTCCTATCTTTAAGGGTCTAATTGTGCCAGGTGGAAGAATTACTTTGAGGAGTACATGATGTACAACTTTCACAAGGATTATCATACGCATTACTTTTATGGCACCACCAGTTGAACCTACACATCCACCGATAAGCATGAGAAACATCAACACAGCTTTAGAAAGTGGGGAGAAATTCATGATGTTTGTTGTTGTATAACCAGTGGTTGTTAAGATGGATACAACCTGAAAAATTGAAAGTCTAAATGCATCAATAAAGTTCTGTGAACTATGTAACATTAGTTCACATGTAACCAAAAGGGAAAAAACAAGAATCAGAAGAAGAATCGTTCTTACTTCAATGTTTTTGAAAAGAGCTTTAGTTCTTCTGGTAAACGTTCTTATATGAACCAGAAAGTTTGTTCCACCCAAAACCATGAAAACTATTATTATTGCTTCAGCGTAAGGATTTTGAAACTCACCAATACTTCCATTTCTTGTTGAAAAACCACCTGTTGATAAGGTTGTAAACGCATGGGTTATTGCTTCAAAATAATTAAAACCAACAAGCCATAACAAAAACGAACATGCTAAAGTGTAAACCAAGTAGATTGCCCATATCTGCTTTACTGTGTCACTGATTCTTGCTGTTAACCTTTCTTCTCTTGCTTCAGCTCTATAAAGTCTCCAAACACCAACACCTAAACCACTGTGTGGTATGAAGAGAATGAAAAGAAGGATTATACCTACTCCTCCAACCCACTGGGTAAAGGCCCTCCAAAACAAAAGACTGTGAGAAAGATGTTCAACATCACTTATTAGAGTCATACCCGTGGTTGTAAACCCGGACATAGCTTCAAAATAAGCATCAATCCAGGACATACCTGCCAATAAAACATAGGGTACAGCCCCTATCAGGGAAACGATAAGCCATGCCAATGGAGAGATAACCATTGCTTCAAGTAGGGTTGCTTCACCCATTCCATATCTAATTCGAACCAACAAACCTACGGTAACCGTAACAACGGCTAGAAGGATAAAGTGTAAGGCTTCTGGGGTTTCTGAATAAAAAAATGCAACACCAGCAGGTATAAGTAAAGTTATACCTGCAACAAAAATGATGCTGCCAAGATACCCGATGATTGTTTTCACCGAGTCCACCTTTAAGTCTAGAGTTGACTCGACACAGAATTTAAAGTTGACCTTTGTTAATGTCCGTGCCTTTCTTTACTTATGGTCTTATGTTGTTTCAATTTTCTTTAATTGTCTCTGGTACATCTCCAGAATCTCTTCTTCTGTTGTCGCATCTTCAGGTGCTTTATCATTCCTGTACTTTCCGGTAAACCTTGGAAATCTTATGGCTAGACCACTTCCTTCTCTGATAAGATTTCTACAGGCTGTATGAACTGGGCTTAAAGTTATTTCAGCACCAATGATTTCAAGCACAACTTTCGGAACAAACCAAACATCAGCTTCAAGTTGAGAATCCACCCTTGGATGTCTATGAGGTAGGATAAGTTCCTTAAACATGACAGGAAGTCTACCTAAATCTTCATCTGTAAATCCTGAACCACACTTACAAACAGTCTTAAACATGTCATTCTTTTTATCATAAACAGCCATCAGTAAAGCTCCATAGGTCCCAGCCCGTTTACCCCTACCATGAAAAGCTCCTACAGCAACAAGGTCAACGGTATCTGTTAAAAGCGCCTGATAGTCTCGTTTATATTTTATCCAAAGCCAACCTCTAGCCCCAGCCTTGTAGATGGACTCGGGAGAAATTGATTTAACCATTAAACCTTCACATCCAGCTTCAACAGCTTCTTCAAAAAAGGTTTCAAGTTCTTTTAGATTGCTTGTTACTATTGCTTTTGCAAGTTTTATTCTGTCGGTTTCTTCTACAACTTCTTCAAGTTTGGCTCTTCTTTCAGGGTAGGGTTTAAGGGTAAAATCTTCTCCATCCACGTAAAGAAGGTCAAACATAAAAAGGGAAACAGGATAAAATTTCATCGCTTCTTCGATTCCATATTTTCTTCTTCTATGCATCAACTCTTGGAAAGGCATCATTTCACCAGTATCAAGGTTAACTGCTACACATTCACATTCAACGATAGCTTCGGAAGCTTTCACATGATTTCTGACAAGTTCACATGCATCCGGATAATGGTGAGTTATATTTTCTAGTCTTCTGGAGAAAAGCATAACTTCATCTTTAAGTTTGTGAACTTGAAGTCTTTCCCCGTCATACTTATATTCAGCTGCACCTTTTCCACCAACTTTTTTAAGTATTTCTTCAGCTGAAGAAAGCCTCTCAGCAAGCATAGGTCTAACAGGTTTTCCAACCGAAATTTTAAACTGTTTAATACCTTCCAAACCCTTTTCAGCTACAGCTTTTGCGATACTTCCAAGGTCTGAAGTAAGATTGTATGCTCTTTCAAGTTCAGGTCTAAACTCTTTTGAACCACAAAAAGCTTCAGCAAGCCCATCTAAAATTGTCATGTCAGCAACTCCAAGCCTAAGCTTGCCAGTTACGGTTCTTAGGATGTATTTTGCTTCGGTTGGTGTTGCATCGGTAAGCAGACTAGATAAAAACCTGATTTTTAGGTCTTGAGAACCTTCACCACTAGCTCTGGCAATTTTATCTAAGGTTTCATAAACCCTTTTAACCGTTAAAGGTTCTTTAAACAGGGTAACTTGAGTTTTCTTTCCTAAAAGGTTGGCTGCAGCCTCACCTATATCTCCAACCTTTTTTAACTCGTCAGCCACCCTTTTTTCACTTACACCTGAAGCAAGTGCAATAGCTCGTATAGCCAATTTTTCAGCTATCCCAAGTTCTATACCAAAATAATCTGGATAAAGCTTCCCTTGGGTTAGGTAAACAACCTCACTTATTATTTCTGGTGGTGTTTTTTTGAACAAATCTTCTAGATAATCCGTGATTTCAAGTCTTTTTGTTGTTGAACTTATCTTCTCGTATACTTCAACTATTGATGAGTAGTTCAAGGTTTATTTTTCAACTCCCGATAGGAAGTAAGTTAAAAATATTCAAACCTCCCAAATAAACCTTAAAACTTCTCAAAATGAACTATTTCATCTACAGTTTTTTTGGATATTCTTCGTGGAGAATAGGTTGGATATCCTATGGGAATTAAGGCTACTGGTCTATAGCGAGGAGGTATTCCCAAAATCTTTTTTACGGTTTCTTCATGAAAAGCACCAATCCAACATGCTCCAAGCCCCAACGCATGTACAGCTAACAGCATATTCTGAATTGCTGCTGCACTATCCTGGATACAGTAAAGAGTTTTACCTCTTTCTCCATACGTTAAACTTGCCATATCCAAGTCTACACAAACAACAAGAACAACAGAAGCTTCACCAATAAAGTCTTGATGTAAAGCCGCTTCTGCAAGTCTTAACTTTGTTTCATGATTTTTTACAACGATAACTTCCCAAGGTTGAACGTTTCCTGCAGAAGGAGCCCATGTTCCTGCTTCAAGTATTTTTTTAAGGTCTTCATTCGACACATCTTTCTTACTAAACTGTCGGACACTTCTCCTGGTAAAAATTGCTTCAAAAACATCCATTTTAACCAATGGATCGTTTTACTGACTGGAAATATAAAAATTACATCAAAAATTAGGTTGAAAACGATTTTTGAAGATTAGTAAGCGTCAGTTTAGGGAGAGCTTTGTATAAAATTGGTAAAAGTTAAAATAGGATCCATGAATATCAACTCTTATCCGTGGATATGTTTTAAATTCTTGTTTATACCATTTATTTAGATGTGTAAGATGCTCTTGTTTAAAACCATATCAAAGTTTGAGGTGTAAAATTTGTCCAAAAGTGAAAAATTGATTTTAAATTTTAGAGAAGTACGAAAAGAAGATGTTCCACTCGTAGGTGGAAAGGTAGCAAATTTGGGTGAAATGATTAGTATAGGGATACCTGTACCTCCAGGTTTTGCTGTGACTGCTTATGCTTACAAGAAATTTATAACGGAAACAGGAATAGCCGAAAAAATCTACAGTATACTACGTGAAACCATCACAGACCCAAAAGAACCAAAACAGTATGAAGAAGCATCAAAAAAGATAAGAAAACTTGTGGAAGAAACTCCGATGCCTGAAGACATCAAACAGGCAATTAAAGAAGCATACAAAGAGTTATGTAAAGAAATCGGAACAGAAAACCTTTTTGTTGCCGTCAGAAGTAGCGCAACAGCAGAAGACCTACCTGATGCAAGCTTTGCGGGTCAACAAGAAAGTTATCTTAATGTGCATGGTGAAGAAGAACTGTTAAAGAAAGTTCAAAAATGTTGGAGTAGTCTTTTTACACCAAGAGCTATTTTTTACAGAACTCAAAAAGGTTTCAAACATGAGAATGTTCTTATAAGTGTTGCTGTTCAGAAGATGGTAAACAGTAAAGCAGCAGGTGTTATGTTTACAATAAATCCGGTGACGGGAGACCGAACTCAAATAGTGATAGAAGCAAACTGGGGACTTGGAGAATCAGTAGTCTCAGGAAGTGTAACTCCAGACCATTATGTTGTTGATAAAAACACGATGCGAATAATAGAAAAAAAGGTTGTAAAGAAAACTGTTCAGTTTGTAAGGGGACCAAAATCTGGTAGAACTGTTCAAGTTAAGGTACCATTAGAAATGCAGGAAGAACCCTGTCTCACAGACTATGAAATCCTTTACCTAGCAGAATTAGCCAAAAAAATAGAAGAACATTACGGAACTCCTCAAGATATAGAATGGGCTGTAAGCGGGGATTCAAGTTATCCTGAAAATATTTTCATACTTCAAGCAAGAGCCGAAACTGTTTGGGCTACTACAACACCTGTAACAGGAGCTCCTGTATCTGAAGTTGCTGAACGGGAAGTTGTGGTTAAAGGTTTACCTGCAAGTCCTGGAATGCATGCTGGAAGAGCTAAGGTTGCTATGACTGCAGATGAAGCAGCAAGAATCGTAAAGAAGGGAGATATTCTAGTTGCAAAAATGACAAACCCTGATTGGGTTCCCTACATGAGAGTTGCCGGGGCTATAGTTACGGATGAAGGAGGTACAACCTGTCATGCAGCTATCGTAAGTAGGGAACTTAGAATTCCATGTATTGTTGGAACTGGAAATGCAACACAACTACTAAAAACAGGTGAAGAATACACGGTTGATGCAAATGTTGGAGTAGTATACTATGGGGTTGTGGAAGAAGCTAAGCCAGGTCTTCCCACTGTTGCACCACCCGTCGAGTATCTACCAGTAACGGGTACAAAAGTTTACATAAACTTGGGAGTCCCGGAAAAAATCGAAGACTACAAGCACCTTCCCTTTGACGGAATAGGTTTGATGCGTGTAGAATTTATAATGGCTTCATACATTAGGGAACATCCCCTCTATCTGATCGAAACGGGGCAAGCTCAGAAGTTTATTGATAAGATGGCTGAAGGTATAGCTATGGTTGCAAGGGCTACTTATCCAAATCCTGTTGTGGTAAGGTTTAGTGACTTAAAAACCAATGAGTACAGGAAACTAAAGGGTGGAGAAAAGTATGAAGTTCAAGAAGAAAACCCAATGATGGGTTGGAGGGGAGTTTCAAGGTACATAAGATCCAAGTATCGTGAAGCATTCAAGTTAGAATGTAGAGCAATAAGAAAGGTTAGGGAAGAATGGGGACTTACAAACGTATGGGTAATGCTTCCCTTTGTACGTACGGTTTGGGAAGTTGAAGAATGTCTAAAAATAATGGAAGAAGAAGGATTAAAAAGAGGACAAGATTTTAAAGTTTGGATTATGGCTGAAGTTCCTAGTGTTGTATTTTTAGCAGATGAGTTTAGTAAGGTTTGTGATGGATTTAGTATAGGAAGTAACGATTTAACCCAACTTATCTTGGGTACAGACCGAAACAGTCAGATACTTCCTTCCATCGATAAGAGGTATTTTGATGAAAGAGACCCCGCAGTTAAACGTGCAATAGCTCATCTTGTAGAAACAGCCCATAAAAACGGTATAACTGTTAGTATCTGTGGACAAGCACCATCAGTCTATCCGTCTTTTGTAGAGTTCCTTGTACGATGTGGTATAGATTCCATAAGTGTCAATCCGGATGCACTTATTCAAACAAAAAAACTGGTTTCAAGCATTGAAAGACGGATATTGGTGGAGAAGGCTCTCAAAGAGAAAGGGACGGATGACCTTGTGGAGTAGACAGCCCAACCTATGGGAAAAACTATGTCAACTCAAACCGACCCATTTAAATTTGTTGAAAAAATTTTAACGACCAGAACAGGTCCAAGTCTAACTTTTATGGAAGTCCATGTTTTAGAAGCTATAGAAATTATGGGTAAAGAAGAATCCATAGGTAGAATTAAACTTTCAAAGGAACTAGGTCTTGGAGAAGGGGCTGTAAGAACCCTCCTAAAGCATTTAAAAAAACAAGGATTGGTAACGGTAACACCCAAACTTGGATGTAAACTTACAAAAAACGGAAGAAAAATCTATGAAATCATCAAATCAAAGATAGCTGGACCCCTAGAAATTCCAAAAACTTCTATAACTCTTGGAATCTACAACATGGGTGTACTTGTAAGAAAAGCTGCAAACGTTGTGGGATACGGATTGGAACAACGAGACGCAGCTATAAAGGTTGGAGCTTCAGGTGCAACTACACTTGTGTATAAAAATAGCCTTTTAACCATGCCTGGTATTGAAGAAAACTGTTTTAAGGATGCTTTAAACGTTAAGGAAATGCTTATTTCAAATTTTTCTCCACAGGAAGATGATGTTATAATTATTGGAAGTGCAGATGACAAAGCTACAGCTAAACTTGGTGCAAAAGCAGCTGCTTTTGAAACCCTTAAAATGCTCTACAGAAAATCTTCCTAAATCATCTGGTGTAAACTATGCATAATGTTGAGCGTCTCTCAACTGGGATACCGGATTTTGATAAACTTATTGATGGGGGGATTCCTAGAAATTTTCTTGTAGCCATCACAGGTGAACCTGGAACAGGTAAAACTATCTTTTCAATTCAGTTTACAGCTCAAGGAATCAAAGATGGAGATATCTGTATCTATGTTACAACAGAAGAATCTAGGGATTCTATCGTTAAACAAGCTGAGCAGTTTGGGATAAATTTTGAAGAAGCATTAAAAGCCAAGAAACTTTTACTTATCGATGCATTGATGGGTTTAGAAGACCCATGGTCTCTTAAAAGTCTTGAAATCGAAGAATTGTTGAATAAAGTTATAGAAGCCAAAAAAACTTTGGGTTATGGGAGGTCCAGACTTGTTATCGACAGTCTCTCAGCTTTTTGGCTTGATAAACCAGCTATGGCCAGAAGATACTCATACCTAGTAAAAAAAGTTTTAACTAAATGGGATTTTACAATTCTTGCTGTTTCTCAATATGCTATTACGACTTCAGATGCTTTTGGTTTTGGTCTGGAACATATTGCAGACGGTATAATCAGGTTTAGAAGGTTTATTCGTAACGGTGTCCTAAGACGGTACATACTGGTTGAAAAGATGAGGCAAACACCACATTCATTAGTTATGCATGAAATAGCAGCTTTGGATGGAAAAGGTTTGGTGATTCTTGGACCTGCAAAAGAAAGAAAGGAAGATGTAATTTTACCTGAGAGTGTAACAAGAAAAGTTGTTAAAGCAAAGATTGAGAAAAGTAGGGAAATACCACCAGGTTGAAAATTTAGTGGGAACAATTAAACAATGACTTCCAACTATTACAAAGAAATCCTAGAACATTACAACAACCCAAAAGTTCAATCTGAAATTGCAGAATTCTGTAAAAATCGATGGGTTGGAGTTCAATGTGAAACTTTAGATACTCATGGAAAGAAGGTTTTAGTTAGATATTTAGGTCGGAGAAGAATACCTCTTCAAATACATCATCCCATGGATGTTAAAAATCTGGTTTTAAGATTTATCAGTCTAAAACCTAGAACTATCTATGCCACTGCAAACCTCTATAAAAGACTTACAAAAGAAGAAGATGTTGTCAACCTGTCAAACATAGAAGCGTGTATGCCTACATGGGATGTAGACAATAATCTTGAAAATTGGGATGCAACCGTTCAAACTGTTAAGGAGATAATTTCAACTTTAGAAAGCTACGGCGTAACCAAGTCTGTTTTTGTTAAGTTTAGTGGAAGAGGAGCCCATGTTCATATTCATCCTTATGCAATTTCAGAGAATCTAAGAAGAAAACATAATCCTTTAGATTTGGCTTATGCCATCGTGGAATATGTAAGAGAAAAAATTCATCGGAAGGTTTTGGATATAGCTGTTAGGTTTAAGGCTGAAAAACTAAGAGTTGACAATGAAATAGACCCTCAGAGACTTTTTGTTTCCCCACTTTCCATTCATAGGGAAAACCTAAAAGTTTCTGTTTGTATAAACCCTAGGAAGATCGAAGAATTCAATCCTGAAGAAGATGCAAAATTAGCTAAGTTTAACCATTATGAAGGATGGAAAAGTTATGAAGAAGGGGAAGCAAATGAACTAGCCGAGAAAGCCTACGAATTTGTTGGTGGGTATCCAACATTACCTAAACCAAGAAGAAGAAAACATCCACCAGTAGACAAACAGATAATTAAATGGTTAAGCTTGACAGGTTTTGAAGACCGGAAAAAATAGTTTTTGACCCTAAACGTTAAAGGTCAACTTTAAGTATCTTGTTTTAACGGTAAATTTAGGAAGAACTTTACGTCCCCTTGCGAAGGTGACCAGATGGAAAAACATATCTCCCGTGAACATGTTAAACATCTCTCATGGCTTGCTCGACTTGAACTATCTGAAGAAGAAGAAGTCCTATACACAAGTCAACTTAATGAAATTTTGGAGTACTTTAACAAACTCTCAAAACTTAACACTGAAAATGTTCCACCAACCTACCATGTTATCGGAAAAATAAACGTTTTTCGTGAAGATGAAATTCAACCTTCCTTATCAAACCAAGAAGCTTTAAAAAACGCTCCAAAAAAAAGAAACGGGTTTTTTGAAGCCCCAAAAATTTTGTAGGTTAGTGAAACTATGGAACTTTACTGGTTGACAGCTCAAGAAATCCAAGAAAAAATACTGAATCGAGAAATAAAAGTTGAAGAAGTGGTTCAAATTGTTCTTGAAAGAATAAGACAGGTTGAAGATAAGATAAATGCATTTGTAACTGTTTGTGAAAATGAAGCTCTTCAACAAGCAAGAAAAATTGATAAAAAAATAGTTGAAAAAGAAAAATTGGGTAGACTTGTAGGGATCCCTATAGCAATAAAAGACAACATATCAACAAAGGGAATAAAAACAACCTGCGGTTCAAAAATCCTTGAAAACTATGTTCCACCATACAACGCAACCGTTGTTGAAAAAATTTTAGCAGAAGATGCTATCATCATCGGAAAAACAAACATGGATGAGTTTGCAATGGGAACAACAACCGAAACAAGCTATTTTGGACCTACAAAAAATCCATGGGACCTTTCAAGGGTTCCAGGCGGTTCTTCCGGAGGAAGCGCTGCAGCTCTAGCAGCAGGAGAAACCTTTTTGGCTTTAGGAAGCGATACTGGTGGTTCTATTCGTTGTCCAGCTAGTTTTTGTGGAATTGTAGGGCTTAAACCGACCTATGGTTTGGTTAGTCGTTATGGTTTGATAGCCTATGCAAATACTTTTGAACAGATAGGACCAATGGCAAGAACAACCTATGATTGTGCTTTACTTTTGAATGTTATTGCTGGATGGGACCCAAAAGATTCGACTTCAGTTCAAATTCAAACATCAGACTATGTAGAAAAGCTAACAGGAGACTTCAAAAAACTGAAAATTGGAATTCCAAAGGAGATGATCGGTGAAGGAACGGAAGACAAGGTTTTAAAGAGTTTGTTTAACTATGTTTCTAAGCTTGAAGAATTTAATGTTGAATGGACTGAAATTTCACTACCAACTTTAGATTATGCTTTACCAGCCTATTATCTTATAGCAATGTCTGAAGCAAGCTCAAACTTGGCTAGGTTTGATGGTGTGAGGTATGGTTACCGAGTTCAAGATTTAGACCTAGATTGGAACCAAGTATTTTCCAAGAGTAGAAGAGAAGGTTTTGGCGCTGAAGTAAAAAGAAGGATAATTCTTGGAACCTATGCTCTTTCTGCAGGATATTATGACAAGTTTTTTCTTAAATCGTTGAAGGCTATAACCCTGATAAAGGAAGACTTTGAAAAAGCATTCAAAAAATTTGATGTACTGGTCAGTCCAACCATGCCCATTCTTCCCTTTAAGTTGGGGGAGAAGATAAACAACCCTCTTGCTCTTTATCTTTGTGATGTGGATACTGTTCCGGTAAACCTTGTAGGAATTCCAGCCATAACCTTCCCATGTGATTTTCAAGAAAATCTACCTGTGGGTGTTCAGGTCATGGCTCCACCCTTTAAAGAAGATCTTCTTCTAAAAATTTCCTATCTTTCGGAAAGAAAACTTCAGTTTAACAAGTTTAAACCAAAATGTGATAAAAAATGAACATGGAAGATGTTAAGATAGGTTTAGAAATTCATTGTCAGCTGACAAATTTAAAAACTAAGCTTTTTTGTGGATGTTCAGCAGATTATAGGGGGAAACCACCAAACACCCATGTATGTCCGGTATGTTTAGGACTTCCGGGTGCTATGCCTGTAGTTAACAGACGGGCTGTTGAAATGGCTATCATGGTTGCTCTGGCTTTAAACTGTAAAATCGCTAAAACAACGTTTTTTGCTCGTAAAAACTACTTTTATCCAGATTTACCAAAGAATTTTCAGATATCCCAGTATGATTTGGAAGGAGGGGAACCTTTAGCTTCAAATGGGTTTGTAACCTTTACGGTTAACAAAACAAGAAAAACTGTTAGAATTAGAAGAATCCATCTTGAAGAAGACCCTGGAAAACTTTACCATCCTGGTGGGATAGGTGTCGCATCCTACACGTTGGTAGATTATAACAGAGCTGGAATTACTCTTGTTGAGATAGTTACAGAACCAGACTTTAAAAACCCATCCGAAGCAAGAAGTTTTCTTCAAAAGTTAAGGTCCATCTTGGAACATTTAGGAGTTTTTGATGGAAGTCTTGAAGGTGCCATGCGATGTGATGCAAACATTTCAGTTGGAGGAGGAAACCGTGTGGAAATAAAAAACATTTCTTCATTTAAAGATGTCGAAAGAGCATTAAACTATGAAATAATAAGACAGAGAGACCTTATCAAGAAGAACATAAGATTTGGGATGGAAACAAGACATTGGGATGAAGTTAAAAAGATAACAGTAACACTTCGTGTAAAAGAAGAAGAACAAGACTACAGGTATTTTGTAGAACCTGACCTTTGCCCTATTGTGATAGAAGAAGAACTTGTTGAAAAGTTAAGAAGGGAGATGCCCGAACTACCTGATGCAAGAAAAGAACGTTTTATACGTGAATACGGAATCCCTGAATATGATGCTGAAGTTCTGGTTGGAGAAAGAGCTTTAGCTGATTTTTTTGAAGAATGTGTAAAAATCTATGGTAAACCTAAACCTGTTGCAAACTGGCTTATGGGAGACTTTCTTCAATGTCTTCACAGTTTAGATGTATCCGTCGGTCAATGTAAAGCTACTCCTAGCCATCTTGCAGAAATGCTTACTCTTATGGACAATGGGACGATAAGCATAAAGATCGCAAAGAAAGTTTTATGGGAAATCATGAAAACAGGTAAAAAACCAACAACTATAATTGAAGAAAAAGGTTGGAAAAGAATTACCGATGAAAAAGTTCTGGAAGAAGTTGTGAATAAAGTTTTTAAAGAAAACGAAAAAGCCGTAAAAGATGCGTTAACGGATGAGAAAGCCATCCATTTTTTGGT
>CAZNLG010000008.1:0-19170 GCA_964573765.1 uncultured Candidatus Bathyarchaeia archaeon
AAATATACCTAAAATTGGCTAAAAAAGAAGGTTTTGTTGTTTTGGATGGAAACAAGAAAATTGAAAAGTTACACCAAGAAATTTTGGAAGCCGTTCTTACACATTTAAAGAAACATGGTTTAATGTCCAATAAGACGGATAAACTTTAGATGCTTAAAACCCTTAGCTTCAACTCTCTCATTAATTTTTTCAACAATCTTTTTGATTAAAATGTCAAGTGGAAGTTTTCTTGTACCTTTGAAATGATGAACTTTAATCTCCAGTTTTCCTGCTTCTTCCAATCCGAACCTTACATAGTGAAAATCAGACCAAAGAGAAACTTCTTTTCCGTTAGTTTTCTTATATCGATAAAACACACAAACAAGAAAATCAATGTTTTTGCAGATACTTCTTTTTACTTTTTTCCTAAAGTTTTCAACTTCTTCCCAACTTAAAAAGTTAAAGTAGACACCATCAGCAATTCCAACTTCATATTTACATATCACTGGTGTAATACTTGTTACAATATCCGAATCTACAATTTCAACAAGACCGTTTAAATTCCCTAAAGCTTCAACCACCAAAAACTGAAGTTTTCTAGCTGGAAGATTGTGGGATAACTGGGCGTATGCTTGAAAACCGTCTGGAAAACCTTCAAATTTTCCTAGTAAATGTTTCAACTTCAAGATTCATAGGTGTAAACTTAACCATATTAATATATGGTTTTCACGATCTCCCATATGGTCTGAACAAAGCTATGGAATACATTAGCCATCCACTGGTTAAGGTAAATACCATTGAAAAAAGGTCTTACCAGACAGCCATAGTTAAAACTTGTCTTAAAGGTAACACCCTGGTTATCCTACCTACAGGTTTAGGTAAAACTGTTATTGCAGCCCTTCTTACAGCTGAAAGACTTAGAAGACATCCTGAAGGTAGATGTTTTATTCTTGCTCCAACAAAACCTCTTATATCTCAGCATTTCGAAGCTTTTAAGTCTATTCTAAACCTTAACGAAGAAGAATTTATCTTACTTACCGGGGAAAAACCACCTTCAAAAAGAAGTATAGAAAACGCTAGGGTTGTGTTTTTTACACCACAAGTTTTAGAAAATGACCTCATAAACGGAAAAATAAACTTTGAAGATGTTGTTCTTTTAATCCTAGATGAAGCTCACCGAGCTGTTGGGAATTATCCGTATGTATTTATTGTAGACCTCTACCTAAAACAAAGTAAGAATCCTTTAGTTGTGGGTTTAACAGCTTCACCTGGTTCTTCCAGAGAAAAAATCGAAGAAGTAAAAAGAAACTTAAATGCTTTGTTTATCGAAGCAAGAACGGAGAAAAGTTTTGATGTAAAACCTTATGTTAAACCCATTAAGGTTGAATGGATTGAAGTTAAACTTACTCCAGTATTTGAGAAAATAAAGACTAACTTAGAGTCTTTTATCGATGAAAAAGTAAAAAGCGTTCATAAAGCTGGTTTTTTGGAAACTTCTAAGGGAAAAATAACCTTCAAGGAATTCTTGGAAGCAAAAGAAAAGATTAAAACCAAACTTGCAGAGTATCCACAACCCCCACCAGAACTTAAAAAAACCATGACAGACCTGATGTGTATAAGACATGCTTCTCATGCTCTCGAACTACTTGAAACTCAAGGATTAAGCCCCTTAAAAGAATATTTTGAGAGAGTTGAAATTAAGGCAAGTAGGTCTGGTTCTTCATCCCTAAAAAACTTTTTATTGGATGGAAGAATCCAAGAAGCATTCAACCTTACGGCTGTTTATGAAAGTAAAGGGGTAGAACATCCTAAACTAGATAAGTTAGTGGAAGTTGTTAAGAAAAGTTTTTCTGAAGGTGCAAGACGTTTGATGGTTTTTACCAATTACCGGGAAACTTCAAAAAAGATACTTGAAAAACTTAACAATATTCATGAAGTTAAGCCTGTTAGACTTGTAGGTCAGGCAGATAAGCCTTCAGATGAAGGACTTAGTCAAAAAGAACAAACGGAAATTATTTCAAATTTTAGGGAAGGAAAATACAATGTGCTTGTTGCAACTCAGGTTGCTGAAGAAGGAATCGATGTTTCTTCATCTGATGTTGTTGTTTTTTATGATAATGTTCCAAGTGCTGTAAGATTTGTCCAGAGACGTGGAAGAACTGGTAGAAAGGCCCCGGGAAAAGTTGTAATATTGATTGCAAAAGGAACAAGAGATTCTGCATATTATCATATAGCTAGAAGGAAAGAAAAAAGAATGATCGAAGTTGTTAAAAAAATTCAGATGGAAAACATGGTTGAACCTAAACAACAAAACCTTGAACAATTTATCGTTCAACATTCATCTCCATCTTTAAAATCTGTAACAGTTTTTGTTGATGTAAGAGAAGGAAATTCTCCTGTCGTTAAGGAACTTGTTAGGTTAGGGATAAACATTAACCTGAGAAATTTACCTGTTGGAGATTATGTTCTTTCAGAAAATATTGTAGTTGAAAGAAAAACCGTTTTAGATTTTGCTTCTTCGATTATAGATAGACGTTTATTTATTCAAGCCAAAAACTTAGCTTCAACCTACCCAAAACCTGTTTTTATCATTGAAGGTGAAAATCTTTATAGTGTTTCAGGTGTTTCCGCTAAAGCAATCCAAGGAGCAATCCTCAGCCTTATACTAGATTTTGGAATTCCTATCATACTAACCAAAAATCCAACTGAAACAGCAGCCTTCCTAGCCTTAACAGCTGAAAAAGAACAGGTGGAGAAAACTTCTTATCCAACACTTCGAGGTGAAAAAAAGCCTCCATCATTGACGGAACAACAGGAATACATTGTTTCAAGCCTCCCAAACGTAGAAGTAACTTTGGCTAGAAGACTGCTAAAAACCTTTAAAACCATAGAGAAGATTTTTACAGCTTCAAAAGATGAACTTAAAAAAGTTCCTGGAATCGGTGAAGTTACCGCAGAAAGGATAAGAAAAGTGATAACAGAAAGCTATCAGGAAGACAGAAACGAATAAACTTTAACTTAATCCTTGATATAAAGTTTTAAACAACAATAAACGTTTACTTTGTTTTTCTGACCTTTCTTATTTTTTCCAAAGTTTCAAGATAACTGATTATCAGGTTTATGAAGACCTGAAGATTTTCCGGTTTATCTTCAGTTCTGATTTTTTGTTCCAATTGTTGAATTTTTTTTAGGATTGTTTCTTCAAGTAACCCTAACGTAGTTGGTAAACTGACCTTTAGAGCTTCTTCTTCAGTTTTGACAAGAACTATTTTTTGATTACAATTGATACAATAGACTTCCCCTGAAGGCATTTTGAAGAGGGGGGAATTACATTGGGGACATGCTTCATCTAACATTGTTGCACCCATTTTAAGGGCTTCAGCCATTTTTTTAACATCAACACCCATGTTTAACCCACGTTTTTCGATAAATTTTATACGGAAGAACTTATAACACTTACATCAAACTAAAGAGGTTATAGTACTTCCTGAGATTTGAGAATTTTTATCTTAAAACCTATGTTAGGGGTGAAAAAATGTCCAGAAGAAGACGGAAAATTGAGATGTATGAAGAGAGTATAAACCAAGCTATGAGTGTTCTGAAAGAAATCTCGGAAGATACAACAACCCCTAGAAACATTAGAAGAGCTGCAAAAGATGCCATGGAAGTTTTACAAGATACTTCAATAACCCATGCTGTAAGGTCTGCAAATGCGATTTCCATTCTTGATGAAATCTCCCAAGACCCTAACATGCCTTCCTACACAAGAACAAGAATTTGGAACGTTGTAAGTATTCTTGAAACAATAAAAGACTAAATTTTTAACGTAATTCTCTATTAACCCTACATTTTCTTGATGAGGGTAAGTATTTCAGTTAGAAGCTCCCTGTTTCCAGCTGCAATAAAGGAAACATGTCTTGTAGGTTTATCTGCAAGACTATCAAACTCAGCCCCATTCTCATCAACTATTAAACCTCCTGCTTCTTTAAGTACAAGATAGGAAGCAGCTAAATCTGTTACTCTAAGCTTTTTTCTAAGGTCTACATGCGCATCAAGCCTACCTGAAGCCACATAACATACTTCCAAAGCATTAGACCCAAAAAGACGTAGATGGTGAATTTTTCCCAGTAACCCCCAAATTCTTTCTATAAGTTCTTTGTTTGGAGAAAGGTTAACGGTAATTAGGGCTTCTTCAACCTTTCTAGTTTGGGATGGTTTGATTGGTTTACCGTTTAACCATGCACCCAAACCTTTTTCTGCTGAGAATATTTTTTTATCCTGAACGGTTAAGTCCGCAACCACTCCCATCTGAATAGCAGAAAGCTTTGGTTTGGTAGCTACTGCAACAGAAAAAGCATAGAATGGAATTTTATGTAAAGCATTGTTTGTTCCATCTAAAGCATCAACTATGAAGAAGAGGTTAGGATTCCCACCTAAAACTTCCGTTACACCTTTTTCTTCACTTACAACCACACATGAAATACCCTTATCTTTAAGTACTTTTAAAACAGTCTTTTCAGCAACAATATCCACGTACCTTGTTTTATCACCACCAGCACCAATACCAACAATTTTAGCAGCTTCAGTTTTCCCGACTAAAGGTTCAATTTCCGATTTTACCTTTTCAGCCATCTCTTCCAAAAATTCTAGGTTAAGCTTCATAAACAATCATACCCAAACATTTTTGAAAAGGTACTTTAAATATTCTTCTTGGTTGTAAGATATTTAGTTTAGGGTTAGGCGGGGGTTGCCAAGCCAGGTCAAAGGCGCAGGAATGAGGATCCTGTCCCGTAGGGGTTCGTGGGTTCAAATCCCACCCCCCGCACCATACAAAGAGGTAAATGCAACTAAAAACTGGAAGAAATTCCAGTAAATGTGCGTATGGAAAGTTTGAAAATTACCAAAAGTCTTTTAAACGTTTTACTTGTTAAACAAAATCATGAAAGGGAAACGTTTTTTTGTGGGAGTGAGATTAACAGAAGAACAACGCTCCATTTTGTCTCGTATCCAGAAAAATGCTGGTTTAAGTAAGACAGATATTCTTCTTAAAGGCTTAGAACTACTCAGTGAATACTATTCTTTAGGTTTGGACCATCCGCCTTTAAGTCTTGAACTTAAAAGACTTGAAGAAGAAGCGGTACGACATGCTGAAGCATTAAAACGTATTCGGCGTAGGGAAGATGCCTTAAAAGAGATAATTCGTGAACTTAGACGTGTTGATAGTATAGTGGACAAGTATGATGGAGACCCTAACGCCCTGATACAGATACTTTTGGATATTCAGAAAGAATTTCGTTGGGTTTCTAAACCAGCAATGATGTGGGTTTCGGAAAGGCTGGGGGTTCCGCTTTCCCGTATCTATCAAATTGCTACTTTTTATAAAGTTTTTAGTCTTACACCACAAGGTCGACATAAGATTAGGGTATGTCTTGGTACCGCATGTCATGTTCGTGGAGGACCAATAATCATGGAAAGGGTAAAACGTTTACTGGGTATTGAAGATGGAGAAGTAACTCCAGACGGTAGATTTAGCTTAGAAAGGGTAAATTGTCTTGGTTGTTGTGCTTTAGGACCTGTAATGGTTGTGGATAACGAGTATTATGGAAACGTAAAACCTGCAGAAGTAGAAAAAATTCTTTCAAAATATGAGTAGGGAGGATGGGTAAAACGGTAAAGAAAATAAAGTCTCCTTCAGAGTTAAGAAAGTTAAGAAGAGAGATTCTGAAAAAAAGAGACCCAAAAAAACCTGTAATCACTGTTTGTGTTAGTACCGGATGTAGTGCTTTAGGAGCAGGAAAAGTTGTTGAAGCCCTAAAAAAAGAAATTAAAAAACGAAAACTTGAACGTAAAGTGGAAGTAAAGGAAACAGGTTGTCTAGGTTTTTGTGAACTTGGACCTAGGTTGATAGTGTATCCAAAAGAGATCCCATATTTTAAGGTTAAACCGGAAGATGTACCAGAGATCATTTCAAAAACGGTTATCGGTAAAAAAGTTGTAGAACGTTTACTCTATGTAGACCCTGTTACTGGTAAAAAAGCTAGAAAACTTGAAGAAATCCCATTCTACAAGCATCAGTTAAGGCTTTTATTGGGAAACAACGCTAGAATAGACCCCAAAAAAATCGAAGACTACATTGCACTCGGAGGATACCGTGCACTGGCTAAGGCCCTTTTCCGAATGACCCCTGAACAAGTGATAGAAGAAATCAAGAAGTCAAATTTGAGAGGTCGGGGAGGGGGAGGTTTCCCAACTGGACGTAAATGGGAAACAACACGTAATGCTCCGGGAGAACCAAAATATGTCCTTGTTAACTGTGATGAAGGTGACCCTGGAGCCTTTATGGATAGGTCGTTGATGGAAGGAAACCCACATAGTGTTTTAGAAGGTTTGATAATCGGGGCTTATGCGATAGGGGCTCATGAAGGTTTCATCTATGTAAGAGAAGAGTATCCCATGGCTGTGGAAAACATCACTACCGCCATAAAACAAGCCGAAGAATATGGATTACTTGGTGAAAACATTATGGGTTCTGGTTTTAGTTTTAAGGTTAAAGTTCATAGAGGAGCTGGAGCCTTTGTATCCGGTGAATCCAGTGCTCTCATGACAGCTATCGAAGGAAAGGTAGGAGAACCTAGACCAAAATACATTCATACAGCTGTTAAGGGGTTATGGGAAAAACCTAGTTGTTTAAACAATGTTGAAACATGGGCTAATGTTCCACTTATAATCCTTAAAGGTGCTGATTGGTTTAGAAGTATTGGAACAAAAAACAGTCCTGGAACAAAAATTTTCTCTCTTGTGGGGAAGGTTAACAATACTGGTCTTGTAGAAGTTCCCATGGGGATAACTCTTAGAGACCTTATCTACAAAATAGGTGGTGGAATTAGAAGTGGGAAAAAGTTTAAGGCTGTTCAAACAGGCGGTCCTTCCGGAGGCTTTATTCCTGAAAAATATCTTGATCTACCCATAGATTTTGATGAACTTACAAAAGTTGGTTCCATGATGGGTTCAGGTGGGGTAATCGTCATGGATGAAGACACTTGTATCGTGGATGTTACACGTTACTACATAGATTTTCTCTCGGAAGAATCATGTGGTAAATGTGTTCCATGTCGAGAAGGACTAAAACAAACTCTTAACATACTAAACAGGATCTGTGCAGGGTTAGGTAAAGAAGAAGACCTTAAAACCTTAGAAGACCTTTCTGAACTTTTAAGAGAAGCTTCACTTTGTGCTCTAGGAACAACAGCTGCAAATCCTATCATGACTTCCCTAAATTACTTTAGGGAAGAGTATGAAGCACATATACGGGAAAAACGTTGTCCAGCCAAAGTTTGTTCTGCACTTATAGCCTACTATATTCAACCGGAAAAATGTCAAGCATGTATGATTTGTTCACGAAACTGTCCTGTTAACGCTATTTCTGGTGAGAGAGATATAGTCCATGTAATTAACCAAGAGAAATGTATTAAGTGTGGAATATGTTATGAAGTATGTCCGTTTGGTGCTGTTGAAAAAATTTCACCACCAACACCACCTCCACCCCAGTATGGGGTAAAGGTGATACGAAAAAAGAAGTAGAAGGAAGGGGAGAGAATGAGTAGAGAAGTAACTTTAAAAATAAACGGAAAGGAAGTTAAGGCAACCGAAGGAATGACCATACTTCAAGCAGCTAAAAACAATGGAATAGAAATTCCAACCTTGTGTTACAATGAACAATTAAAACCGTATGGAGCTTGTAGAATATGTACCGTTGAAATAACTAAGGGAAGAAGAAAAAGACTAGTTGTTGCATGTGTCTACCCTGTAGAAGAAGGTTTGGAAGTTGAAACTGAAAATGAGAGAGTTAGGAAAGTTAGAAAACTGATTCTAGAGTTACTACTTCCTCTATCAAATAAAGGTCCTATTAAAGACTTAGCTGAAAAATATGGAGTGACAAAAAGTCGGTTTGAAGCAGAACCTACAGACTGTATCCTTTGTGGTCTTTGTGTACGTTATTGTGCTGAAGTTAAAAAGGCAAACGCCATTTGTTTTGTGGGTAGGGGAACCAAAAAACAGATTGCATTTGTACCTGAAATAGCACCAAACATATGTCCAACATGTAGAGAATGCTACTCTCTTTGTCCTGCAAGTAGGGTAATCGACCTAGGGGAAAGCATCTATTCACTTTCCATCCCAATAAGTGAAAAGATTAAGAAAAGTTGACCTTAAAGGATGTTCTGGTATTCATCTCCAATTTTCTAACTTTTTTGTAACAGGTAGCTTTATTGGGATTTATTCCTAATGGGGGAAGATAACTTAAGTACTGCTTACCGTTATACTTATCTTTTGATGCTTCAAGAAGAGAGTTTCTAGTTTATGGAGTTGTAGATTGTGATGATGTTTAACAGTTTTTTAAATTCTGTTCTACTTCTTGTTTTGGGTTTAGCTGTAACTTTTACAATTTCCTATCTTCTTAATGTTTTTTTGGAAAGATATATACTCGAATTTATTGAGAAACAACCAAAACTTACCACGACTTATAGGTTTGTAAAAAGACTTGTTCTTGCAACCGTGATTTTTGTTGGTGTTACAGCAACCGTTTTTACCGCATTTCCTGAAACTACTGGTGTTGTTGCTTCCATCTTTATAGCTGCTGGTTTTGTTTCCATAGTTGTTGGTCTTGCTGCTCAATCAAGTCTGTCAAACATTATTTCGGGTGTGATTGTTTCCATTTCTCAACCTGTAAGGATTGGTGATGCTGTAATGTTTAGAAATGATTTTTGTTTTGTTGAAGATGTTAGGCTTATGCATACGGTTTTAAGAACATGGGACAACAGACGTTTGATAGTTCCAAATTCTATTTTACAGAATGAAGTCATAACGAATTATACGATGGAAGACCCTACCATGCTTGTCCCGGTTTTTGTTCAGGTAAGTTATGAGTCAGACCTAGAAAAAGCAATGAAGATTATGGTTGAAGTTGCAAAAAAACATCCTGATTGTATGCCGATAGGAAATCTTCCCAACGTAGTTGTTATGGAGTTTGCTGATTCAGGTATAACACTTAGATTGTTGTCAAGAGCTAAAGACCAACCTACAGCTTTTATGATGGCCCGTGACCTTCTCCTACAGATTAAAAAAGAATTTGACAAGAACGGGATAGAGATACCCTACCCACGAAGATATCTGGTGGTAGACAAACAGTTAGAAGAAAAACTTTCAAGGATAGCTGATGGAATCAACCAATTGTTAAACACGCTTAAACCTAAAACTTAACAAACAAAAGCTATTCTTTGTTCTTTAGCAACATGTTTAAAAAAAGTTTAAACTAACCTATAGATCGTGAGGTCCCTTCTGATGCAACTTTCAAACATACTTGCATCCAGACCATCCTTACGTTGGGATGACCCCCTTTTGTTAGCCTTAAACATTCTTGGTGGAAAACAAACACCCTACAGAATCACTGTTGTTGATGAATGTTGTAGGGTTAAGGGTGTTATAAGTGGACGTAGAATCTTAGAAGTTTTGTTGGGTAAACGTGGAGAATCTATAAAGACCCAGAAAGGAATTAAGGGTATCCTAAGAGAACCTGTGAATCTTTTCTTGGATGAAGTACACAACATTTTTCCTGAAAATGTAACTCCTCAAACAATTCTCCAATATATTGCTGAAAACAATATTGGTTATGTTTTTGTTGTAGACCAAAACGGTGCGTTTAAAGGTGTTGTTGATGAAGCTTCAATTCTAAACAAACTTAAAGATAAAGTTTTTGACATAAAAGTGGAAGACATAATGAACCGAACCATCCATACTGTTCTTCCAGAAATTTCTTTGCTTGAAGCTTCAACCTTAATGGTAAACTTTCATGTTAGACGTTTACCAGTTACCATAAACAACACTATAATGGGTATAATTACCATCACAGACATTCTACGTCATGTCTTGATGAAAGAAAAACATTTAGAATTGTTGCTTCATGACGTGGAAGTTGAAGATGTTCTTAAAGAAAAGGTTAAAGAAGTAATGTGTTCAGAACTTGTCTACGTAAACCCGGTAGATGATGCTGGAGAAGCCGTTAACAAGATTATTAACAATGATGTAAGTTGTTTACCAGTTATAGTTGGAAAAAACAGTTTGGCTGGTATAGTTTGTAGGGTTGACCTTTTAGTTAAAATCATCAAGATGAAGGGTATCCAGACGGTTCTTCATTTGATGAGGTAAGGATGTTGGTTGGAAGACGGGTCGAAGACTACATACCCATAGTGGGTGCGGATGAGGTTAATAGTATATTTGAGTTGGCTGAAAGAGTTAAGGGTGCAAAAGTTATCCATGTAAATGCAACTTCCTATGGTGGAGGAGTAGCTGAGATTCTTAAAAGTATAGTTCCTCTTGCAAACTCAATAGGTTTAAATGCAAAATGGCAGGTTTTAAAGGGGAATCCTATCTTTTTTAGTACGACAAAAAAAATTCATAATGCATTACAGGGAGATAAGTCTATAAAGTTAACCGTAGATATGCAAGAAAACTATCTTAAAGTGAACGACCTAAACGCAAAACTTCTGGATTTAGATGGTGATGTTGTCATCATTCATGACCCTCAACCCCTTCCCCTCATTAATTATAGGAGGGGAGGCAAATGGGTTTGGAGATGTCACATAGACACATCTGAACCAAATCAGAATGTTTGGAGTTTCATAAAACCTTTTGTAGAAAAATATGATGCACTTGTATTTTCCCGGGAACGTTATGTACCAAAAGACATCTACGGTGCAAAAATTTTTGTTAGATACCCATCCTTAGACCCTCTTTCAGAAAAAAATAAACCATTAAGCCAAACAGAAATCCTAAGGATACTTGAAAAGTTTGAAGTAGACCCGGATAAACCTATCATAGGGCAGGTTGCACGTTTTGACCCTTGGAAAAACACATTAGGAGTTATCGACGTATACCGAAAAATTCGGGAAAAAATTCCTGATATTCAACTTCTTCTTATAGGGTCTTTTGCTCATGATGACCCTGAAGGTGCTGAATGGTACAAAAAAACCGTTGAATACGCATCCAACTCTCAGGATATACGTATACTGACAAATTTGGAAGGTGTTGGTGACCTTGAAGTTAACGCGTTTCAAAGGTCCTTTACCGTTGCTTTACAGTTATCGATTAAGGAAGGATTTGGTTTAACGGTTACGGAAGCGCTATGGAAAGGTGTACCTGTTGTGGCAACTAGGGCTGGAGGGATACCTTTACAGGTAATTGATGGAATAACAGGTTTTCTTGTGGATAATCTTGAAGAAGCCGTCGATAGAGTAATCCTTCTACTTAAGAGGTGTTGGCTTACAAGAGAGTTGGGGCGAAATGGTGTTGAACATGTTAAACGTAACTTTCTTGTGACGAAAGATTTGAAGGAGTATCTTAGAATGCATATAGAACTTGTCGGTAAATAACCTGTTTTCGGTAAAGATACGATGCCTCCAAGAAGTCTGTACAAAAACTGGTTTAGGGTTGAAGAATTCTTCAAAAAGTCTTCAAAAATTTTTTTGATGTTAGATTATGACGGAACAATAGTTCCTATAACAAAAAAACCCGAACTTGCAAAACTAAAAAATAAAGCTAAAAAAATTCTTTTGAAGCTAATTTGTAAAGAAGATAGATTTAGAGTTGCTATCATAAGTGGAAGAAGCATCCACCAACTTAAACAACTTATTAATTTAAAGAACTTGTATTACGTTGGTCTTCACGGTCTTGAGATTAAAGGTCCAAGTTTAAAATTTACTCATGAATTGGCCATAAAAACAAAACCAACGATAATCAGGGTACGTACAGAGCTTTCAAGATTTTTACAAAAAGTTAATGGTGTTGTTTTGGAAGATAAAGGATTAACTTTAGCTGTACATTACCGTTTAGTATCAAGTCAAGATAGCCCATTTGTAAAAAGGAAGGTTTTAGAAGTTCAAACAAAATATGAAGGGTTAAGACTTCTGAAGGGTAAGAAGGTATTTGAATTTATTCCAGATGTAGATTGGGATAAGGGTGATGCAGCACTTTACCTGTTAAAAAGTTTTGATTTAAAACATACACCAGTTTATGTCGGGGATGATAAAACAGATGAAAACGCATTTAAGGTTCTTAGAAATTTAGGTTTGACTATTGTTGTTGGTAGAAAAAAGAATTCAATCGCGGAATATTATGTTAAAAATGTTGGTGAAGTTTTAAGGTTTTTACAAAAGGTAAGTGTTATGTAAAAATGTAAGCTTAACTTTAATTGTTGTTTTTAAGCACAGACTCAAAAATTGTTTTTAAACGTTCTGTTGATGCTGCTATGGTGCATTGTTTTGCTGTTTCATATCCTGCCTGTCCTATTTTTAGGGCTTCTTCACGATGTTCAAAGATGTATCTTAACTTTTTGTATAGGTCTTCATGGTTTCCAGATTCATGGGTTAATCCGTTAACACCTTCTATGATAAGTTCAGAAGCCCCTGCCCCCTTACTTACAACAACAGGTTTCATGTAGTTCCAAGCTTCAACAACCGTTAAACCAAATCCTTCCATTCTAGAAGGAAGTAGTACAACATCAGCTCTCGTGTAAAGACATTTAAGTTCTTCTTCATCTACATATCCCGTAAACTTTACGGAGTCTTTAACGTTAAGTTCTCTTACCAAGTTTTCTAGGTTTCTTCGCCAGGTTTCACCTTTACTATATCCCAAACCACTACTTGTAAAGCTTCCATTTCCTACAAGTAAAAGTTTTACGTTGGGATATTCTTTTCTGAGTAGAGCTAGAGCTTTTACGGCGATATCCTGTCCTTTAACACTATCCATTCTTGCTACCACTAAAATTACGTCATCTTCGTCTGAAATGTTAAATTTAGCCATTGTTCTGTTAAGTTCCGCATTCCCAACCTTATCCCATTTACTTGGGTCGATGTACGGGTAAAGTTGGTAAGCTTTACCTTTAAAACCAGCCTGAATAAGCCCTTCTAGGTCTCTTTTTGTACTTACAATTATGGCGTTATAGTTTTCTATATTTCTCAGGATGAACGTTTTTAGTTTTTGAGAAACCAATTCCAATCGAAAGGGTATATGCCACCGAAAAACAACTGGTGCTGAAAACCTTAAAAAGCTACCAACCTGAAGTTGTTGAAAATCATGAACCCAAAAAAGGTCTACGGAAGGTAATAGTTCAAGCATTTTTTGTGCACAAAGCCAATTGTAGGTAACAAAAGCTTTATACTCTTCAACTTTAGCTTCCATTTTTCCAAGTCCATGAAACTCTCTCCAGATTCCTTCCTTAAAACTGGTATAACGAAGAATGTACTGACTGGGTAATTGGATGTTGTAAATTTGGATTCCTTCATAGAGTACTTCAGAAGGAGCGTTTGGATTTAAAGAAACCCATCTTGCATTGGAAATAAATCCTTGATTGATAAGCTCACGTAACATGGAAAAAACTGTAGGAGCCACTCCACCAGGTGTAAAATAATAATCTTCATCCTTAACCAAGTTTCTTAGGTCAACTGGTTCTTCCAAAAAACCATACTTTTCCAATAGTTCTTCATAGTTTAATCTAAACCTAACCAATGGTGTTTGAGTGTTTACACAAAGTTTAAGCTGAAACAGAAATCTTCACCATAGAATTAAGAAGAACTTATGGGTAAAGTATTTTTCTCCTTGAGACCAAGAGGGTAACGTTAAATTTTTCTCTTAAAACCATGTTTGTTTAGGAAAAGTTTAACATGAAGATGTCTGGTTACATTTTAAATTAGGGAACTTAAGGATTTCCTCCACGATATTGAGGATTAGGTATGGGTGAATTTAACTCTGAAGATTGGTTAAGAAAAACTGTTGAGAAAATTCTTGAAGCAGGATATCAAGTTGAAGCAGAAGCCTTTAATTTTCTCAAATCCACTTCTAAGCTTGTTGACGTTGAAGATTTTACGCAGGGGATTCTAAAAAAACTGGCAGAAACATCTCCTCCTTCAATCTTTGTAGATAAAAAAATAGTTGAAGAAGTCTTTAATCAGTTACGTTCAAAAAACAAAGTGGACACTTCCAAACAGGAATCCCTAGAAAAAATAGGTGAGTTGGAAGTTGGAAAAGGTGTTTTTCGTCCTTATGCAAAGGAAGTTGAAGCTAAAATCGAAGTTCTAAAAGACCCTTCAAAATACATTGCTTCAGATGGTACCATGGAAAGTTTTTCTAGGTATTTTAGAGACAGATTTAAACGTTTGTTAAAAATTCTTGGTGAAAGACTTGACGTAAAAGGTTATACAGGTATTGGAAGTGTGTTAAAGGAAAGAAATGGTGCCAGAGTTAAGATTGTGGGAATGGTTTCTGAGAAGATTAGTAGAGGTAGAAGAATTATTTTTAGGGTTGAAGACCTTGAAAGTTCCATAACAGTTCTTGTTCAATCAACTAAACCAGACCTGATTGAAAAAGCAAGAGAAGTCCTTTTAGACCAAATCGTTTGTATTACTGGTTTTAAGAGTACAAATAATCTGGTAGTTGCTGAAGAAATTATAATGCCAGATATTCCCCAACATAAATCAAATCATGCAGAAGAAGATGTTAATGTAGTTTTAACTTCAGATTTTCATGTTGGAAGTAAGGTTTTTGAAGAAAAACTTGTAAAGTTGTTCTTAAAATGGTTAAAAGGTGAAATTGGAAACGAGAAAGAAAGAGGGATTGCTGGAAAGGTAAAATACATAATTGTTGCAGGAGACCTTGTTGATGGTGTCGGGTTGTATCCACAACAGGAAAATGAACTTGAGATAAAGGATGTTTATAAACAGTATGAAGTTGCAGCAAAAATTTTTGAACAGGTACCTGACTACATCAAAGTAATAATTATTCCTGGAAACCATGATGCAACAAGAAAAACTTTACCCCAACCAGCTATACCCAAAAAATTTGCAGAACCTATTTATCATATTCCAAACCTAATCTTACTTGGAAATCCCGCTCAAGTTAAACTTCATGGAGTAAACATTCTTATTCATCATGGAAGAAGTCTTGAAGATGTTTTAGCTTCACTTCCAAACGTTAACCATCAAAATGTAACAATTGCCATGGCCCATCTTTTGAAGGTTAGACATCTTGCTCCTATCTATGGTCAAAAAACTCCTCTTGCACCAGAACCAAAAGACTGGATGGTAATTGAGTCTGTACCGGATATTTATCATACAGGACATATCCATGTTTTTAACCATACCATGTACAAGGGGGTTCGACTTATAAATTCGGGATGTTGGCAACGGCAAACTTCTTACCAGAAAAAGATGGGAATAAACCCTGTTTTTGGAGTTGTTCCTATCGTAAATCTTCAAAAAATGAGTTTAACAATAATGGACTTTACAAAGATTTTTTAGTCAACATAACCAAGTCCACGAGCTATAAGGTTAGCTATTCTGAGTGGTTCAGGTCTGTTACCAAAAATCATTAAACCTTTAACCATGTTTTCAGCTTCTTCCACCGTCAAACCAAAACAGTAAATGTAGATTTGTTTATCTTCAATTTTTAGGGGAATAGGCTTCCCCGCCCTATGGATTATTTCAAGTCTTTTTTTCCAATCTTTAAAATGTCGTTTTAATGCAATTTCAACAGACAGGTCATCAGGTTTTTTAGGGTTTACTATCAAGACTGGGATTTTAAAGAGACCGTAGACTTTTGTAGGGTCAACCAAGTTAAATCCCGCATAAGCAATTGAAGCTAACATCAAAACGTCCGGTTTTGTTTTAATTTTTTTAACTATCTCAACCAGACGTTCTGTTACATCAAAACCATCCACTTGAATATGTGAAATCACTACTTTTTCAATTTTGAAATCTTCAACAAGAACACCAACAAGAAAAGCTTTACCTTTTCTTTTTCTACGAAAAACATTACTTCGAAAACTTCCATCTTCAAACGCTAAAACTTTTACCATAAAATCAACCTTTCCACTTAGAATAAGATTAAACTTGGATTTAACCTAAATTCTTTAAGCTTATCCAAAAAAGACAACGAATAAAAGGATTTTCATGTTAACAAAAAAGTCTAACCGTTATACAGAACCAATGAAAGAAAGTTCCAAAACCGATGAAAAATTGTTAGGTTAGGGGTTTATCGAAGATTTTTCATGAGAAACGGATGTGGTGGGTAGTGGAAGCTCAGGTAAACTTTCCTTTATTTTATGTTCTGCAACAGCAGTTGCGGCTTGAAGTATTTTTTGAGCTTCTTCACTGGATGCTTCTACATCCCACGACAGACCTGTTGCTTCACCAGCTTCAACAATAAATCCGTTTAAAGTATCCCCGATTACACCAAGTTCATAAGAAACTTCAGGTAGGATACCAGCAAGCTGACCCTTTAAAGAATGAACAACACTAGCAACCGGACCCATCTCACCTAATACATCCCCAAACTCTCTTACAGTTTCAAGTCGTAGGGTAACCTGTTCTATAGCTAACTGACTTCGAAGAAGAACTCTGATAACTTTTCTTATCTCTGTACATTCATTAGCGTAAATTTTTGCTCTTTCTTCATCTCCGTTGGAAAGAGCTTCGGTACACCTGTTAAATAGGTCTCGGTCTTTCTGTTCCATCTTTCTGGTAAGTTGTTCAAGTTTTGTTTGGATAACATTTAACCTGTACACAGAGTTTGAGAGTCTTTCACGTAATGGTGGTTTACGATGAACTTTCTCACTAATTCTCTCAAACAAGGATACTTTATCCTTTCTATCCCAGTTTTTTATGAACTTTGCAGACAAGGTTAATCCCCAATTAGAATGCTGGAAAACATAATATAAGATTTCAAAGCCAGAGGTTACATTCACTAATCTTTTGATCTTTGAAGTTTTACCCTAAAAATTAACCTAAAAATGTAAAAATCCGTAAAAAGGACCCTGATAATTGGCAAAAAGAAGAAAAATTTTAGCTGGTTTTCCTTGGATAGGGACAAAGTTTCATGATGGGGCAATTTTTACATTTTGGTTTCCTTGCAACACAATATCTTTTTCCTAGGTTTAGAAGGAGAAGGTGTGCTTCCCCTCTTTTATTTGGCGGAATCAACTTCTCATAAGCAAGTTTTACATCTTCATATTTTTCAGAATCACTGATCCCCAATCTTCTAGCCAAGGTAAACAGATGTGTATCAACAGGAACCACAGGCATCTGTCCAGAGAAAACCAGTAAAACATCAGCAGTTTTTTCTCCAACACCAGGTAAACTTAACAGGATTTTTCTTGCATCTTCTAAAGGTAGATTAAAAACTCTAGAAAAGTCACCATCAAAAATTTCTAGAATTTTCTTTGATACTTCCTTTATTCTTTTAGCTTTAATCTTCCAGAGTCCTGCAGGCATTATAAGTCTTTCAATTTCTTGATTGCTTTTTTTAGCAAGAACTTCAGGTTTAACTTCAAATTTTTCTTCAAGTCTTTTGCATGCTTCATAACTGTTTTTATCTGATGTATGTTGACTTAGGATTGTTGCTACTAAAAGCTTGAAGGGGTCTTCAAGGTTCCAGTCAACCTTCCCAAAATGTTTTTCTAAGGTTCTAAGAATCTTTAACATCCACTGTTTACTTTTCTGGGTCATGGCTGTTTCCGCTTAACCTTAAGGTTCTAATGCTACCGTGCTACAATACTAGCTTAAGAGTTAGAAGGGGTATTTATGGCATTTCCAAAAACAACCTCTAAATTTATCAGGGAAAACGGAAAAACATTTACGGTTTACTTGGTCGAGTTTGAAAATGCTATTTTTAGCTTCTTCTTTGAAGGGGAAAGTAGAAAAATTGGAACTATGGCTGTTGCAACACCAAGAACTTCTACATTTCCTGGTTCTTCAAGCCTGATGCTTGGCTATAAAAATGTAAACATTACAAGACTTCTGTCAGAATATCTTGCTTCAAAGTTTCAAAAAATCGCTGTTTCCTCAGTGTTTATTTATCTCGAGGACGATATTCATACAAATCAAATCCTACTAAAATTAGCCAAGTCAATTGAAATCCCCCTTACCTAACGGTGTTAAAGTTTGAAGAAAATAGGAGAGATAAAAGACCCTGTTCATGGTTACATTCACTTCTCAGAAGTTGAAAAAGAAATAATAGATTCTCCCCAATTTCAAAGACTACGAAGAATAAAACAGTTAGCTGTTGCTGAACTTACATATCCGGGTGCTATACATACAAGATTTCTTCATTCCATCGGAACCATGCATATTTCAGGTCTTGTGGGAAACCATCTATTAGAGAAAGGTTATGTAGCCCAGGATGAAGTACAAAAACTTCGTCTAGCAGGATTGCTTCATGACATAGGTCATGGTCCTTTTTCCCATGTTTACGAAGAAATTTTAGACAGATATGGACATTTAACCCATGAAGACCTAGGACAACAAATAATAAACGAAACCAGTGTAGGAGACATCTTAGAGAAGTACGGATATTCAAAAAAAGAGATAGCAGATTTAGCGGTAGGACGTTTAAACAGAAAGGAAAAAAAATTTCTTAACCAAATCGTTACAGGACACTTTGCTTCAGACATCATGGATTACCTACTTAGAGATTCCTACTTTGCTGGTGTTGAATATGGAAAATTTGATGTCCACCGCCTAGTAGAATCCCTAGATTTGATCGATGATGTTCTAGCAGCAGATTATTCCGGAGCTTTTGGTGTTTTAGAATCTTACATCATAGCTAGAATCGAAATGTTTAACGTGGTTTACTTTCACCGAACCGTACGAGCTGCAAATGTGATGATTTCACGTGCCATGGATTTTGCACGTGAAGAGTTGGAACTATACCCCTTCGGTTCCTTGGAAAACTTTCTTCAATTGGATGATTATAGTGTAATGTCTAAATTTGAGTTACTAAAAAAGGAAACAAAAAATAACCTTTCCAAAGCATACAAAATTTTTTCCAACCTAAAGGAAAGAAGACTTTTTAAAAGCACTTATGAACTTGTTATCCATCAAAGAAACGACTTTTTCACAAACCTAATCAACAAAGCAACTATCCGACAAAAAATAGAAGCAGAAATAGGGGAAATAGCCAAGATAGACCCAGACTATATTGTGATAGATGTCCCCCAACTTTTATCAGTTCCCATCAATCCTGTAGAAAGAAAACGTACAGACATTTTTGTTTACAGAAAAACATCAAGAGGAAAGGTTCTTCAAAGAATAAGAGACTTATCTCCTGTATTGGCATCTTTATCGGAGTTTATTGATATCGTTAGAG
>CAZNLG010000008.1:19180-21161 GCA_964573765.1 uncultured Candidatus Bathyarchaeia archaeon
TCGTTAGAGTTTATACATTACCAGAATACCGTGAAAAAGTTGAGAAAGCCTGTGAAAAACTTTTAAGTGAAAAACCATTCTCTGAAAGAGTTTCAATGTAAAATCCTAAGAAACCGTCCAAAAAATCGAATCCGTTTTTTCTTTTGTAGGAATAGATTTTTAACATAGAAAACGGTATACAAAAGTGTATTCCAGAGAAGGAGGAGTTAAACGTTAATCTTGAAAGGCTTAGAAGAAGTTCAAAATTGGATAAAGAGCATAAATGAAGACCCAATCTTAAAAATATTGCTAGAAAATAGCAATTTGACAAAAATACAATTAGAAACGTTCTTAATTGAAATTTTATCAAAATATTTTTGTCAAGATAAAATAAAGCCTGAAAAAAAAGCTTCTCTTAGACTAAAAGGAAAAATAAGCAGAGGATCTTTCAATAGAACCCTAAAACAGGCAAAAATGAACATAATAAGGTCAATTTACACGATTTTACTCCTAGGATACCTAAAAATAGCCGATTCGTCCACACTACTTTCACGATGTTTTGAAGTTTCAGGAAGACTAAGAGATTACGTAGAATTACATCAAGAAATGTTAACGGAAGATGAAGAAAAACTAAAAGTAATTGAATTGGTTCGAAAGGAACTTGAAAGGATTCTTTTAGAGTATGCATCTTCAAGTGATGTGTGACGTCACACATCACGCATCACAAATCACACATCATGGATGACATGTCATGTGACATCGTAAAGCTTATTAGCTTAAATCTTCTTTAAAATAAAAGCAAGAAAGAAGCAAAAAATGTACATAAGAAGGTTTATTTATGCCTAAAAAAATTTTTTGTGACCTAGATCGTGATTTTTGTGTTGTAAGAGATGCTACGTGTGACCAGTCACGTGATATCACGGTAAACATATCACAGAAATCACATACAAGGTGATAAAAATCCTTGTTTGATTTATGGTTGTTTATCTTTCTGGTCGGACTTGTTCTTACAATCTTAGTCTATTATCATGAAAAATCTTCGAATAGGAAGAGTGTTAATGGTCCTTTACAGCTGACCGTAGGTCACTTAAGTAGAAGAGTCAAAAATTTAGAAGAAAAAGTTGACAAAACTTTAAACGTTTTAGAAAGCTTTTTTTCGGAAATGGAGAAGTTAAAAGAAACAGAAGAGAGGCAGAAAAACATAATTCAACAATTAACCGATGGGCTAAAAGAAACGTTTAAAGCTCAGATACATCTGGCAAAAACTCTTACCATCCTTAATGAGAAGGTATCCAATCTAAACAAAAGGTATAAGGAAGACAGATTAAGGACCCTTTCTTCGGAGAAAATGCAGACTTTCTCAAAACCAAGGTGGGGATTTTTTCCTGAAGAAAAAAAGATAAGAGAAGTTGAAGTTGCTCGATTAACTCCTACTGAAATGAAGGTTTTACGTGTTTTAGCGACAAGCGGTCCAAAATCCGCATCAGAGATAAAGGAAGTTATCGGTAAAACAAGGGAACATTCTGCCAGATTGATGAAAAAACTTTTTTTGGAAGGTTATGTTGAACGAGATACAACCACCATTCCTTACACATATCGGTTAAGTAAGAAAATAAGGGAAAGTTTTGAGTTCTCCACAGGAAATACAGAAGAATAGGTATACACCCCTTCTTTTCCACTGGAGAAGTTTATTGGCTCTTTTGTTTTGAAAAAAAATGTTTAAAAAAATTAACTTTTAAATTTAAAATTGTAAAGAAAAAATTAATAAATTTAAGAGTGGAAGTCTAGCTTCTTATACTCTCATGTTTCCAGTGGAAACTGAGGGGTGTAAGTATGACGGCTATTTTACAAAAGGCTGTATCCTTTATTCCAAAGAAGGAAAGACTTAGACTTTTTAATTATCTCTATCAAGAGTACGATTCTAATGCTAGAAAACTTGCTGAAGCATTGGGAATAAACATTCGAAGAGTTTACTTTTATCTACCAAATAAGAAGAATGAAG
>CAZNLG010000009.1:0-19085 GCA_964573765.1 uncultured Candidatus Bathyarchaeia archaeon
GAATAAGATAGTAGGGTTACGTATCGGAAGATTTGAAGACAAAAGAAAAACAGTTAAAGAAATCCTAAAAGAAACTTTGTTGGAAATTCTTAGAAAAGATGACCGTTTGGATTTTCAAACTTTAGCTGAACGTAAAAGGGCGGAGAAAAAACCCTTAACCATTGTTTTTGTTGGTATAAATGGAACAGGAAAAACAACAACAATAGGTAAAATTGCTAAACTTTTTATCGATAAAGGTTTTTCTGTGGTTTTAGCTTGTAGTGATACCTATCGGGCAGGAGCTATCGAACAGCTTGAAGAACATGCAAAAAGACTTGGAGTAAAAATGATTAAACATGAATATGGTTCTGATGCGGCTTCTGTTGCTTTTGATGCTGTTACCCATGCTGAAGCAAGAGGTATCAACGTAGTTTTAGTTGATACTGCAGGCAGAATGGAAACAAACAAAAATCTGATGGAAGAGATGCGTAAAATAGTTAGAGTTGTTCAACCTGACCTTGTGGTTTTTGTGGGTGATGCTTTAACTGGTAATGATGCCGTTGAACAAGCTGAAGAATTTAACCGTTACGTTTCCATAGATGCTTCAATCTTAACCAAAATGGATGCGGATGCGAAAGGAGGTGCTGCGGTATCCATCTCCTACGTAACGGGTAAACCGATAGTTTATCTTGGTGTTGGATCGGACTACAAAGATTTGGTTCCATTTAACCCAGAAGAATTTGTTGAACAGTTGCTTGGAAAAGTTTAAGGTGAAGAAGGTTTTGAGTATAAAGGGAAGAGATTTTCTTTCGTTGACAGATTTTTCCCGAGAAGAACTTTGGCAGATTCTAAGAGAAGCTATTCGAATTGAAAAAAATTTGGATTCATCTTCAAAAATTTTGGCTGGAAAATTTTTTGTTTTAATCTTTCAAAAACCTTCTACAAGAACAAGAATTTCCTTTGAAGTTGCAATAAAACAGCTTGGAGGAACAACGATTCCTTTAAATTGGGAAGAGATGCAGCTAGGTAGAGGTGAAACCATAGCTGATACGGCTAGAACTCTTGAACGTTATGTACATGGGATTGTTGCTCGAGTTTTATCTCACCAAGACCTTGTAGAATTAGCTGAACATACAAAAATTCCAGTTGTTAATGCTTTATCAAACCTTTACCATCCATGTCAAGCTCTTTCAGACTTTCTTACGATTTACAAGCTTAAAGGTAAGCTTGAAGGATTAAAACTTGCTTGGGTTGGTGATGGAAACAACAATGTATGTCATTCTTTACTTGAAGGATGTGCAAAACTTGGTCTAGATATGAGTGTTGCGTGTCCAAAGGGTTACGAACCAAAAAAGGAAGTTTTAAGGAACGTTATTCTGGAAGCTGAAAAATCCGGGGTAACAATAGAAGTAACTCAAAATCCAAGAAAAGCTGTAGAAAAAGCTGATGTTCTCTACACAGATACTTTTGTATCCATGGGAAGAGAAGCTGAAAAAAGAAAACGTCTTAAAATTTTTCTACCAAAATATCAGGTTACTCCAAAATTGTTTGAATATACAAATAAAGACTGTGTATTTATGCATTGTTTACCAGCACGAAGAGGTGAAGAAGTTGTTGACACAGTCATTGATGGTTCACGGTCTGTTGTTTGGTTTCAAGCTGAGAATAGACTTCATCTTCAAAGAGGCTTGTTGTCTTTGTTGATTTAACTAAAAAATTGTGAAAACTTTGGGAGGTTGGAATGATGATAGATGTTCATTGTCACTTAACGTTTAAAGATTATGATAAAGACAGGGAAAACGTTATCGAAGAAGCAAAAAAAGTTTTAAAAGCAGTAATTACAAGTGGAATAGAACCTGAAGATTCAAAAAAAGCCTTAAAATTAGCTGAGAAACATCCAAACTTTATACATGTAACCTTAGGTTTACATCCAACTCATGTTCCAAATTTGACGGAGAAACAAACGGAAACCTACATAGAGTTTGTTAAAATGAACAAGGATAAAATCGTTGGTATAGGTGAAGTAGGATTAGATTACCATTGGATAAAGGAGCAACCAAAAATCCAGAGAACAAGGGAAGTTTTTTTAAGATTTTTGAATTTAGCTAAAGAAACAGATTTACCAATAATTCTTCATCTGAGAGGAGCCTTAGAAGAAGGATTTAAACTAGTTGTTGAAAACAACATTAAAAAAGCGGTTTTTCATTGTTTTTCGGGTAAAAAACGTTTAGCTGAAGAAATAGTTGATAAGGGATACTATGTTTCTATCGCACCAAATATCTTCAGAAGTAAGGATGTAAAAAAAGCTGTAAAAACAATCCCACTGGAGAAAATTTTAACGGAAACAGATTCACCCTTCTTATCTTTAAAGGGTGGTAGAAATCTTCCTCAGAACGTCAAATTTGTTGTGGATAAAATAGCTGAAATTAAAAAAATAAGTCCAGAAGAAGTTGAAGAGATAACAACAAAAAATGCTTTTAAATTGTTTCAGCTTAATGCAAACGCTTAAAACTAGGTATTAAAATTATAGTTTTGAGTTGAACAGATTGTTGTTTAAGCTAAAATCTTGGATAGATGCAAGCTACAGAACACTTAAATCTGCAAGTAAGCCTGGAAAAACAGAGTTTTGGCTTTTACTTCGTGTATGTCTGTTGGGTGTTGCAGTTATCGGTGCACTAGGTTTCCTGATAAGGTTCATATCTTCCATGCTAAGCTTACTAAGTGGTTGAAAAACAAAAAAAATGGTTGGCGGGTTAATCAATGGGTGAAGAAGTAGAAAAAACAGAAGAAAAACCTGTTGAAAAAGAAGAAAAGGTAGAAGAAAAGAAAGTGGAAAAAGGTAAGGTTTATGTCTTAAAAACAACGGCAGGTCAAGAGTTAAACGTTGCAAACATGGTTTACATGAGAGCTTCTTCAGCTAAACTGCCTATCTACTCTATACTTGTCACAGAAAGTTTAAAAGGATACGTGTTTATTGAAGCGGCAGGTCCTCATTTTGTGGATGAAGCAGCTTCCGGAATAAAACATGCAAAACAAAGACTTTCAGGTTTGGTTAAAATTTCTGAACTTGAAAAGTTTATAGTTACCAAACCTATAATCGAAGAGTTGGATATTGGAGATACTGTTGAAGTTGTGGGAGGACCATTTAAGGGTATGCGAGCAAAAATAACAAGAATTGATAAACCAAAAAATGAAGTAACACTTGAACTTTTAGAAGCCACAATTACTTTACCTATAACTATTCATGCGGACTACGTTAGAATTGTAAGCAAGAAAAAGGAGGAATAGTCGAGAAATGGGTGAAAAAAAGACGATTGAAACCTTAGTAAGTGGTGGAAAAGCAACAGCAGGACCACCACTAGGTCCAATGTTAGGTCCACTTGGAGTTAACATAATGGTGGTTGTAAACAAAATTAACGAGTTGACCAAAGATTTCTCCGGAATAAAAGTTCCAGTAAAGGTTACAGTTGATGTTGACACAAAAGAATTTGAAGTTGAAGTTGGAACACCCCCAACAGTAGCTTTAATTGTAAAAGAACTTGGTATTGAAAAGGGTTCAGGAAACCCAAAGACGGAGAAAGTCGGAAACCTAACCATAGAACAGTTAAAGAAGATAGCGAAAATGAAGATGGGTTCAACCTATGCAAAAACTCTGAAAGCTTCTGCTAAAGAAGTGTTGGGTGTTTGTGTAAGTATGGGTGTAACTGTTGAAGGAAAAGAACCAAGACAAGTCCAAAAAGAAATTGATGAAGGTGTTTATGACCAAGTTTTCCAAGAATAAGCCTTAAATTTTAAGATTTTATGTTAAGTATCACCTAATAATTTTTGGGTTTCTATACTGGTTAACCAACTTTAACACCTAAAACCTTATATTTGGACAAGAAATTTACCATTTAACATCCCGTAACCCGTTTGTGGTTGAAATTGTCCTTAGACCCACAAAAAATCCTAGAAGCTGTAGAAAAAGCTAAGAATACCAAGAAAAGAAACTTTGTTCAGTCAGTTGACCTTATAGTTAACCTTCAAGACCTAGACTTAAAAAAACCTGAACATAGGATAACAGGAGTGGTTGAACTTCCCCACCCAGTTAACAAAAATGTAAAGGTTTGTGTTATCGGTTCTGGTCAACTAGCTTTGGAAGCAAAAAAAGCTGGAGCTGACAAAGTTATCCAAAAGGAAGAGTTGGAAGCTTTGGGAAAGGATAGGAAAGCAGCCCGAAAGCTTGCTCAGGAATACAATTTTTTTGTGGCAGAAGCTTCTTTGATGCCTATGGTCGGCCGAATTTTGGGAGCTTTTCTTGGTCCAAGGGGGAAGATGCCGACACCGGTTCCTCCCAATGCTCCTATAGACCAGATTTTGGAGAGACATCGTAGGTTGGTTAGGTTAAGATTAAAGGACCAACCTACTCTTCAATGTAGAGTTGGATTGGAGACCATGGAAAGCAGTCATATCGTCGAAAATATTCAGGCTGTGTTAAAGATGCTTGAAGAAAAACTAGAACGTGGATGGAGAAACATTTCAAGCATTCTTGTTAAAACTACAATGGGTAAACCAGTTAAAGTTCAAATTGGAAGGAAAAAATGAGCCTAAAAATGGAAAAAAAGATTAAAGAATGGAAAAAAGCTGAAGTTGAAGAATTGAAGAAACTCATGGAAAGTTATAGAGTACTCGCTATAAGTAGTCTTCATAAGGTCAGAACAGCTCAAATTCAAGAACTTAGAAAAAGGTTTAGAGAAGAAATCAAATTCAGATGTTCAAAAAACAATCTGGTAAGATTAGCTTTAAAAGAAGCTTCAGAAAAGAAACCTGGAATAGAAAAGCTTGAGAAATATTTAGATGGGTCAAATATTCTGATTTTTACAAATCTAACTCCGTTTAAACTTTCGATTCTTTTCAGCAAAAACAAGGTAAAATTACCTGCAAAAGCAGGAGATGTTGCTCCTACTAACATAGTTGTTCCTGAGAGTAACACGGGAATCCCGCCAGGACCTATAATAAGCGAATTTAGTGAAGTTGGTCTACCTACAAAGATCGAAGGTGGAAGTATCTGGATAACAAGAGACACTGTAGTTGTTAGAAAGGGTGAAACAATCTCAGGTAAACTTGCAAGTATTCTTTCAAGACTTGGAATTAAACCGATGGAAGCCGGGTTAACCTTAAAAGCTGCATATGAAGATGGGTTAGTTCATCCACCCGAAACTCTTCAGATAGACCTAGATGCAACCTTCCAAGAACTAAAGGATGCTGTTGTTTTTGCCTATAACTTGGCTGTTAATGCATCCTATCCTACACCCCAAACTATACCAGTGCTTCTCCAAAAAGCTTTAGTGGAAGCTAGGAGTTTAGCTTTTAATGCTGGTGTATTTGAAAAAGAATTTTTACCGTTTCTTTTAGCTAAAGGTTACATGGAAATGGTTGCATTAAAAGAGAAGGTAGCTGAAAAGGATTCTTCCCTTGCTTCCTAAAACTTGAATTCAACGTAACTTAGTTTTATGGTGGTGAATAAGCATTACAAAGGTAAGATTTAAGTTTCTTTGTTTTGGAGATGAACTTAAAAAAACTTTAAAGTTTAGATGGGTTGTTTTTGGAACACTAGCAATAGCATATTTTCTTACTGTTTTCTACCGTTTTTCACCCGCAGTTGTTGCTCCTGAGTTGATGAAAGAGTTTAATGTTGGAGGAGTTGCCTTAGGATTGCTTGCATCTGCCTATTTTTACTCATACGCGGTAATGCAGGTCCCAACAGGCCTGCTTGCAGACACAGTAGGACCTAGAAAAACTGTTACGTTTTTTATGGGTTTAGCATCCATTGGGGCGTTTATGTTTGCCTTAGCTCCAAACTTTTGGGCTACAGTTTTAGGACGTCTTCTTATAGGATTAGGTGTGGCTGTGGTCTGGGTTTGTACGATCAGAATTTTAGCTGTATGGTTTACCTTAAGAGAGTTTGCAACCATGAATGGCGTTCTAAATTTTGTGGGAAATGTTGGTGCATTGGGGGCGGCAACCCCCCTCGCCTTTCTTACTATTACATTTGGTTGGAGGATTCCCTTCTTTTTTATCGCATGTTTTACTGGTTTTCTCACATTGGTGGTTTGGGCTCTTGTTAGAGATGACCCGAAACAGGTAGGTTTAACCCTACCCTTTAACCATATAGAAGAGTCATCTTCAGACCCGACAAAAATCGGTTTAATCCAAGGTTTAAAGTTAACCTTTTCCAACAAGTATTTTTGGTTGGTAGGGTTTTCCTTAGCTGTCTGGTATGGAACTTTAGTTAATTTTCAAGGTCTTTGGGGAATCCCCTATTTGATCCAAGCATATGGATATGATAAAGCTCAGGCGAGCTATTTTATTACCTTAATTGCTTTGGGATTTTGTGTAAGTGCTCCTTTCTGGGGTTACATATCTGATAAAGTTTTGGGTGCTAGAAAACCAGTCTTTGTTGGGGGAATCTTAACCTACACATTTTTATGGTTAATTCTGTTAGCAACAACAAAAGTTTTTTCATCACTCCTCCTCTACCTAATATTTTTTATGTTTGGTTTTTCTAGCGGGGCAATTATAATCTGTATAACAATGGTTAAGGAACTTTTTCCAGAACAAGTTGTTGGAACAGCCGTAGGATGTACGAATCTCTTTCCCTTTGTGGGTGTGGGAATTTTTCAACCTTTAACAGGTTACATATTGGACCTTGCTGGGCCCATAAAAATAATCGAAGGTGTAAAATTTTATCCTACCTATGCTTACCATACGGCTTTTATGTTTTGCTTCTTAAGTCTAATTATCGTGTCAATCTTAGCTTTCTTTACAAAGGAAACCTTAAAAACAAAGGATTAACCTTAAACCTTAAAGAAAAAATTATTTAGATAAGAGTGTTTAAGTCAAACTAAGCGGGCCCGTAGCTCAGCAAGGATAGAGCACCGGGCTTTTATGGTTTACCCAAAGCCACCCGGGAGAAGATGGTTTAACCTTCTTCTGGGTAAGGGTCGTGGGTTCAATTCCCGCCGGGCCCGCCAATGTAAAATTTCTGATGGTTAAATTTTCCTGCCAGTTTTTGGCAAGCATTAAGGATTGGTGTTTAGCTGGTTGTTTTAGATGTATGGAAGTTTATTCTGTTGGTAACGATTACAAACAACTAAACAAAAGAAATTCCTGAAACTACCGAAGATAAAAAATCAAGCTAGAAAAAATGAGGGAACCGGAAGAAAAAATGTTTTGGTAGGGGTTGGTTTTAAGATTTCTAAACGATGGGTCAAAGGTTCTTAAACCATACAAATAACTCCCAAATTTTAAAGTTGGATAGTTTTTCTTGTAAACCTTAAATTTTCGTAGATATGTTTTGTTAAACAGGAAACGGGATGACATTAAAAAATCCTGAAGTGCTACCTCGAAGTTTCTATTCAAGAGATACTTTAACGGTTGCAAAGGAATTGTTAGGGAAATACTTGGTTAGACAAGTTGGTAGGAAAATGGTTGTGGGTAAGATTGTTGAAGTTGAAGCTTATGGTGGAAGTGATGACCCGGCAAGCCATGCATACAGGGGTATAACTCCAAGAAACAAACTGATGTTTGGGGAAGCCGGACATGCATACATATACTTTACCTATGGAAACCATTACTGTTTAAATGTAACAACCGAAAAGGAGGGTAAACCAGGTGCAGTTTTGATAAGGGCTATCGAACCAGTTAAAGGTATAGACCTAATGAAAAAACACAGAAAAACATCTCTTGAGAATCTAACCAATGGACCAGGTAAATTAACTCAAGCCTTAAAAATCACAAAAAAACAAAATGGTTTAGACCTAACAAAAAAAGGAGAACTTTTCATTTGTTTTCCACAAAACAAAGAAAAAATTGAGATAGTTTCGAGTAGAAGAATCGGAATAAAAGTTGGTACAGAAAAACTGTGGAGATTTTACATTAAAAATAATCCCTTTGTTTCAAAAAGATAAGTAACGTTTTACTTTAATCAAAGATTGGATAATGAAACTTTAAAGAAGCCACATAGCCCTTAAAAACCTCAATTTTACATCCATGTTTGAAGGTACCGTTATGTACCAAGTTAAACCAGCCATTTTTGCAGCTTCTTTAATTGCTGTATGTAAATCACCTATATCATCTGCCAACCCAAGACTAATGGCTTCATCTCCATAAAAAATTCTCCCAGATTTAACTTTCTCAACGGCACTTGAACTTAGGTTTCTATTGTTCTTTATGTCCTGTAATATTTTGTCAAATATCCTGTTAACTTCGTTTTGAATTGCTGCTTTTTCTTCTTCTGTGGGAGACCTCCAGGGTGCACCAAAATCCTTTTCTTTACTTGTACTCCAAACCCAAACTTTTATTCCCTGTTTTTCATAATACTGGGTTAAGTCAACCCAAACAGCTAAAACACCAATTCCTCCCGTCAAAGTATTTTTATGAGTAAAAATCTTCGTTGCAAAAGAAGCAATGTAATAACCACCTGAAGCACACTCACTTCCCATAACAACAATTACAGGTTTAACTTCTGAAACAGTTTTAACATACTCAGCTATCTCCATACAAGGATAAGCCAAACCACCTGGTGTATTAAGATAAAGCACAACAGCCTTAACGTTTGGATTGTTTAGAGCATCACTTAAATCCGAAACTGTTTTTTGGAAATCATAGATCGGGCCTTCAACTTTTACTATTTCTACTTGGTTTGTATACCTGTAACATGAAAAACCAACCCAACTAACCAGTAAAACAACAAAAACTAACCATGTAACAGTTTTTTTATCCAAATTTGTTTCTTCCTCCTAAACCTAGCTAATCAACAGAATAAGTCTTTCTTCAGAGTAAATTAACTTTGTTCTTCTAGTTTTTGGGAAGCGAAACCGTTAAAATGTTTACTTTAACCTTTAACTTTTAGCTAGACTTTAAGTTTAGGTGGATTTTGGTTGAAGGTTAAGGTTGTTGTTACGGATGTCGATGGCACCCTTACAAACATGGGAAATAAACTTTCCTTGAATGCCGTGAAAGCTGTAAGAAAACTTGAAGATAACGGAATACCAGTAGTTCTTGCTTCTGGTAATGCTCTTTGTGTTCTCAAAACCTTGAAACATTACATAGGTTGTAGTGGTGCCTTAGTAGCTGAAGGTGGAGCTGTTGTGGAGTATAACGATAAGGTAAAAATTCTTGGAGATGGAAGAGAAGCAAGAGAAGTTCTAACTGAATTAAAGAAAAAGTTTGGTAGTTTGATTGTGGAAAGCTGGTCAAACTCTTACCGTTATGTTGATGTTGCTCTAAAAAGAACTATAGAAAAAAACAAGCTTCTACAAGTGTTAGATAAATTTCCCAGTTTAAGACTTATGGATAGTGGTTTTGCTTACCATATCATCGACAAAAATTTGAACAAGGGTGTAGGTTTAAAGGTTGCAGCTAAACTTATGAATGTTAAAGTTGAAGAAATGGTTACGGTTGGTGATAGTGAAACAGATATCGAAATGTTTGAAATTACTGGTTACAGGATTGCCTTAACAAATGCGCCTCAAACCTTGAAAAATCTAGCTGATTATGTTACAAAAAATGAAGACGGAAAAGGATTTGTAGAAGCGGTAGAAAGAATCTTTTTGTTAACAAAAAATTTTGGGTGACCTTTTGGAAAAAAGACCTGTAGTCTTTAACGGCTTAAATGGTAAAATTTATGGAACCTTATACGGAAACTCTTCGGTTTGGGTTTTATTATGTCCACCCCATCCATTGTATGGTGGTTCAAAAGATGATTTCAGACTTGTTTTTATCGCTCAAAAACTTGCAAAAAACGGTATAGGTGCTTTATGTATAGATTATCATGGTTACAGTTATGGTGTTAAAGAAGTCGACGATGTTTTATCGACTATTTTATACCTAAGAAACAAAACAAATAAAGTCGGTTTGATTGGATATTCCTTTGGAGCTGTTGTTGCATCCATAGCTTCAACTAAGACAAGTGTGAAAGGACTTGTACTTATGTCATTGTTAAAAAAGGTAAACGGGTTGGAAGCAAACATAAATTCTCCATGCCCAAAACTTTTTATCCATGGTCGGTATGATACCATCGCTCCATACACTGATTTTGAAAATCTATACAACGAAGCTAAAGGTAACAAGAAAAAAATAATTCTTGAAACAGACCACTTTTACTTAGAAAAAAATGTTTTGGAACATGTTTCAGAAGAAGTTTACAAATTTTTTACTGACCTATTCTTTTAGGTGGAAAATCTATGGTTACTAACAACTTACATGGATGGACCGGGAAATGTTTAACTGTCGACCTTTCAAAAAAAGTTTTCAAAAAAACAAGTTTGGAAAGAGAAATTCTTCTCCAGTATATGGGTGGAAGAGGTTTAGGTGTAAGGCTTCTATGGGAACTTGTAGACCCCAAAACAGACCCTTATACACCTGAAAATCTTCTTGTTCTTGCTACAGGACCTTTAACAGCAACACAAATTCCAACTACTGGAAGAATAAGCATCATAGGAAAATCTCCCTTAACTAACGGAGTTTTTTATTCAAGTTGTGGAGGTTTTTTTGGGGTTTCTCTTAAACAAGCTGGTTTTGATGTTCTTGTTATAAGAGGAAAATCTGAGCGACCTGTTTATCTTTATGTGGATAATGATTTTGTGGAGATAAGAGACGTCTCCCATCTCTGGGGAAAGACTACAAAGGATACCCTAAAAATTCTTGAAAAAGACTTAGGAAAAGACTTTGAAGTTGTATGTATAGGTCCTGCTGGGGAAAACTTGGTTAGATATGCATGTATTGCCTGTGGACCTAACAATTTTGCAGGTCGAGGTGGTCTTGGTGCTGTAATGGGTTCTAAAAACCTTAAAGCCATAGCTGTTCGTGGAACCTACAAACCAAAGATTGCAAAAGAAAAATCCCTAAACAACCTTCTGGAGAAATGTAGGATTAGAATTAGATGGAATCCTATTCTAGACAAAGCTCTATCCTACTATGGAACATCCGCCCTTGTAAACCTAATAAACGAACATAGAATTCTCCCCACAAAAAATTTTCAACAGGGTTGGTTTGAACATGCAGAAAAAATTTCAGGTGAAACTTTAAAAGAAACTATTTTTGTTGAAAAAAGAAGCTGCTACAATTGTCCAATTGCTTGCAAAAGAAAAACCAAAGTAAACGATGTTATGGGTGAAGGACCCGAGTTTGAAACCATAGGTTCGCTAGGGTCCATGCTTCTCATAGACGATATAAAGACTGTTGCGGAGATAAACTATCTTTGTAACGAGTTTGGTTTGGACACAATTTCAACAGGCGGAACCATTGCTTGTGCCATGGAACTAAGTGAAAAGGGGCTCTTAGAAGAAAAAATCAATTGGGGTGACGTGGAAAAAGTGAAAGAACTTGTGATTAAAACGGTCTACAAAAAAGGTTTGGGTAAATTGTTGGCTGAAGGTTCAAGGTTCTTAGCAAAAAAATATGGGTGTGAAGAAGTTTCCATGCAGGTTAAGGGTCTTGAGCTACCGATGTATGACCCTCGTGGAGTTTTAGGTCAAGCATTAGCTTATGCTACTTCAAACAGAGGTGGTTGTCATTTAAATGCTTACATGATCGGTGTAGAAATTTTAGGTTATCCTTATTTGATGGATAGGTTTTCACCCGTTAACAAACCAAGCATAGTTGTATACATGCAAAACCTAGCTGCAGCCATCGACAGTATGGTTCTCTGTAAATTTCTTGGTTTTGAGTTTGATGAAGAAACATTTGCAAATTTTCTTTCCTACGTAACCGGAGAAAATTTCAGTCAAGAATCCGTAATATCCATCGGTGAAAGAATATGGAACCTTGAGAGACTTTTTAACTTTAAAGCTGGTTTAAATGGAAAAACAGATAATTTACCAAAAAGGTTTCAGATACCTCTACAAAAAATGTTGGAAGAGTATTATTTGGTTAGAAAATGGACCGTGGATGGTTTTCCAACCCCTGATAAACTTAAAAGTTTGGGGTTACCAGTTAAATGAGGGTTTAATTTGTCAAGGGTTCCAAAAGAAGTTTATGAAGAATTAAAAGATTATTGTTTAAGACTTGCAAGAAGAGGTTATGTTACAGCTCATGGTGGAAATGCAAGTATCCGAAGTGGAAACGTTATTTGGATAACAAGACATGCTTCTTCTCTGGAAAAACTCAGACCTGAAGATGTGATTCAAGTTTATGTAGATAAACCTTCAAGTTTTGATTCTTTAGCTTCGACAGAGACCATCGTTCATAGAGAAATTTATCTTAGAACACCCAACTTAGCAGTCTTACATGCACATCCACCTTACACGGTTGCTTTATCCTTTTTTTATGATGAAATAAACCCCTTAGATAGTGAAAGTTACTATGTTCTCAAAAAAATTCCTGTTGTTGAAGGTTCACCAGGTTCAACAATCTTAGCTGAAAATGTTGCTGAAGCATTAAAAAACAGTTATGCGGTTGTTGTTAGAGCTCATGGTGTTTTTGCTTCAGCAAAATACTTGGACATTGCATACCAATACCTATGTATGGTTGAACATTCAGCTCAAATAATCTTCTTAACGGAAAATCTTAAAAAGTTTGGGTTAACTTTTACCAAACCAAAAAAATTTTAGAACAAAAAGTTGCTTTGGTTCTTCAGTAAACTTTTAAGACTTTTAAGGATACGTATAAATCCAAAAAAAACATTGCTTAATCGAGATGTAGAAGAATGGTTTTCACCGACCAGTACATCAGATTAACTCCAACTTCCAAGAAACTCTACGAAAGGGCTGTCAAAGTTTTTCCCAGTGGAAACACAAGAACAGTCTTATTCTACAAACCTTATCCTGCCTACGTTAAACGTGGAAGAGGCTCTCATATTTGGGATGTTGATGGTAATGAAAGGATCGACTACTGCTTTAACTATGGAGTTTTGATTCTTGGACATTCCCATCCAAAAATCATAAAAACTGTTAAAGAACAACTGGAAAACGGTCTTGCCCTAGGTGCTCCAACAGAATTAGAAGTAAACCTTGCTGAAAAAATAGTAGAAAAAGTTCCTTCAGCAGAAATGGTTAGATTTACAGCTTCTGGAACAGAAGCCGTAATGTTGGCGATAAGAGTTGCAAGAGCTTACACGGGTAGAGATAAGATACTCATGTTTGAAGGTGGATTTTGTGGTAACTATGATGCTGTTTCTACATCTTACACTGTGGGATTACCAAAACAAACCTATCAAAACACCATTTATGTACCCTTTAACAATCCAGAAATACTTGAAAAAACAATCAAGAAACATAAAAATGAACTTGCAGCCGTAATTACAGAACCTGTTTTTGGTGCTAACGGACCTATAGTTCCAAAAGGAGATTTCTTGAAGGAAGTTCGGGAAATAACGGAGAAACATGATGTGCTACTTATTTTTGATGAAGTTGTTACAGGGTTTAGACTTGCACCTGGTGGTGCAGCAGAATTTTTTGGAGTTAAACCAGATTTAGTTACCTTTGGGAAGATTATGGGTGGAGGTTTTCCCGCTGGGGCAGTTTGTGGAAGAAAAGAATTGATGAACCTTTTTTCTTTTTCTGAGTCTTATTTTAACAAATCTTGGAAAACACTTCTACCACATAGTGGAAGTTTTAATGCTTATCCTTTAGCTATGGCTGCTGGTTATGTAACCTTAAACGAATTAACACCCCAAGCCTACGAACATCTGAATACTCTTGGCGAGAAAATCCGTAAAAGTTTAACAAAAATCTCGGAAGAAGTTGGTGTAACATTTCAGGTTAGTGGTGTAGGGTCTCTCTTTCAAATCTTTTTCATAGACAAAGAAATAACCGACTACAAGGATGTTCAAAAAGCAAACGATATTTTAGCTCATAAACTTAACTTAGGTTTACTTACTCAAGGTGTGTATTTTTCACCAACACGTCCATGTAACATCTCAACGGTAACTAGTTATGAAGATGTTGATAAAATGCTTGAAGCTGTTAGATATGTTCTAACAAATTTAAAAAAAGAAATTCGTGAAATTTCACCAAATCTAATTTCAAATTGAAATGAACGATAAAAACTAAAAACGGGAGAAGTATTTTTTTAAACTTGGTGTGTAAAATGGGTATAGTAGACCGTTTAAAAAAGATTTCTGAAACCTATGGAGTTCCTGGTTTTGAATCTAAGATTAGTAGCGTGATAAGGGAAGAAATTGAAAATTTTGTTGATTCAATAAAAGTGGATGACCTTGGTAACCTTATAACCACAAAAGGTTCAGGTGAAAAATCTATTATGATCGCTGCTCACATGGATGAAATAGGTTTAATCGTAAAACATATCGATGAAAAAGGATTCATTAGATTTGCAAAACTTGGTGGGATTGCTGACCATCTTCTACTTGGAAGTCGTGTTCTTGTTCACACGGAAAAAGGACCCATTCCAGGTGTTATAGGATGTAAACCTATTCACCTTATGAAAGATGAAGAAAGAAAACAGTTGGTTACCTATGAGAAAATGTTTATAGATATAGGTGCAAGAAGCCTAACAGAAGCAAAAGAATTTGGAGTTAAAATCGGAAACCCGATAACTTTAGATAGAAACTTTGTTGAACTTAAAAACAACTTTGTATGTGGAAAAGCTTTTGATGACAGAGTTGGATGTACAGTTTTAATTGAAGTCTTAAAAAAATCTAAGCCTAAAAACAAACTTTTTGGTGTTTTCACCGTTCAAGAAGAAGTTGGTTTAAGAGGTGCAACTGTTTCGGCTTTCTCTTTAAACCCAAATGTGGGAATAGCTGTTGACACAACAACTTCCGCAGACCATCCGGAAGTAGCTGAACATGAAGCCCCAATAAAATTAGGTTTAGGTCCAGCCTTACTCGTAGCCGACGGTAGAAGAGAGTCACTCTCAGGAGGATTGATCTCAAACTTTAACCTCCGAAATAAAATCATAAACTTAGCTGAAAAGTTAAAGATACCCTATCAACTTGAAGTTATGGAAGGTGGAACAACAGACGCTACCGCAATCCAACTAACCCAACGAGGTATACCTACCTGTGTCATCTCGATACCAACACGGTATGTTCACAGCTTTAGTGAAGTACTCAACCTAAAAGATGTTGAAAACACGATAAAACTATTAACTGCCTTTGTCGAACAAGAACTTTAATCCTTGGTTTTCCATTGTTTTGTACAAAACTTATATATGGATGGATAATCCATCCATATATAAGTTGTGAAGAAAAATGAAGATATTCCGATTAAGAAAAGAACGTGTTGAATATTTTTTGGGTTTAAATGCTGTTGAGACTGGTTATTTGGTTAAACTTTTACCGGAAAATTGTGAACTTAGAAGGGAGCTCATGAAGGTTTTATTGTTTCTTGTTTTTTTGGAAAGGTTTGCAAGGAAAGAACCCACATGATGTTTAGGGAAAAGTTTTACGAGTTTAATTTTTCTTTAAGCCAGTCTATGAATGTTTCAACAGCTTTTTTGTTGAGTCTTAGTTTATGTTGAGCATCTGGGATTATCACGATTTTTTTGGGTTCTTTTGCTTTAGAATAAAGTCGAAAAGCATCATCTACATTGACAAGCTCATCTTTTTCTCCGTGAACAATTAAGACTGGTCTAGGTGAGATTTTTCCAATCCATTTTGTTGGCATAAGTTTGAGTACATCTTCATAAACCTTTTTGGTTGCATATGTCTCGGTTTTTCCTCTTAGACTTCCCATCCTTCCAGATTCAACTATAACCTTAACAAATTCTTTCATAGTCTCTTTTGTGTAGGCTGGACATGCACCTAAAGCTACAGCTTTGACCCTCTTATCTTTTGCTGCAACATAAATAGATACCACAGCTCCACCACTAAAACCAACTACAGCTAATTTTTCACCGTCAACTTCCCTTCTTGAACATAAAAAATCTAAGGCAGAGTAAAGGTCTTGGGTCCATCCAAAATAGTTAAACTTTCCTTCACTAAATCCAGTTCCACGAAAATTAAAAATTAAGGTTACAAAACCTTCTTCAACAAATTTTTCAGCTAAAGCTGGATAACCTCTATCCCCTTCTGTCTTTACTGGAGAAGGAATTCCATGACAAACACAGATAGTTGGTTTTGGTTTAGGTTCGTTAACAGGAACATAAAGTTTTCCGACTATATTTATTCCGTCACTTTTAAAAGATATATTTTCAACTCTCATTCTATACTTCCCAAATGTTTTTGTTGGTTTTCCCCTTAACTGTTAAATCATGGTTAGGTATAAATTTAGTCGTATAGACTGGGAACGGTTGGTGTCTTAAGATGATTGAAGTAAGATGGCATGGTAGAGGTGGTCAAGGAGCAGTTACAGCTGCTGAAATACTTGCACATGCAGCTATAAACGAAGGAAAATATGCTCAAGCATTTCCTTCCTTTGGACCTGAAAGAAGAGGTGCACCTGTTGTTGCTTTTAACAGGTTTGATGAAAAACCAATATGGTCTAGGTCTGATGTTTATGAACCTGATATAGTTGTTGTGCTGGATTCAACCCTTCTTAAAAATGTAAATGTTCTTGAAGGTTTAAAACCAAACGGAACTCTTGTGATTAACAGTTCAAAAACACCGGAAGAACTTAGAGAAAAATACGGGTTTAAAGTAAGGATGGCTGTTGTAGATGCTAAAAGAATAGCCTTAAATGTATTAAAACTACCCATAGTTAACACAGCCATGTTGGGTGCTTTTGTAAAATCGGTGGAAATCCTTAAACTTGACTCTGTAATTGAAGTTGTGAAAGAGAGGTTTAAAGGTAAAGCCGGGGAAAAAAATGTGGATGTCGTGGTTCAAGCCTACAATGAAACAGTTTTAATGGGGTGAATTTTTTTATGTCGGAGTTAAAATTAAATCCCAAACCTTCATGGAAAGAACTACCTATTGCTTCCATAATACCTGAACCAGCAACTTCCCGTTTTTACAAAACTGGAGATTGGAGAAGTTTTAGACCTATTAAAGATAAGAGCAAATGTATTCATTGTGGTTTATGCTGGGTTTTTTGTCCAGATGGAGCTGTAAAGTTCGCAGAAGATGGAAGTTTCCCCATAGATTTAGACTATTGTAAGGGTTGTGGTGTTTGTGCTGAAGAATGTCCTTCTGGTGCAATAAAAATGGTTGAAGAGGTTGAAGAATAATGGCTAAAAGAATAGCCATTGAATGTGCACATGCAGCTTCTCTTGCAGCCAAACTCGCAAACGTTGATGTTATTGCTGCTTACCCAATAACTCCCCAAACTCACATTGTAGAAAAACTTTCTGAATATGTTGCCAACGGTGAACTTGATGCTGAATACATAAACGTAGAATCTGAACATTCAGCTATGAGTGCTTGTATAGGTGCTTCTGCAGTTGGAGCTAGATGTTTTACCGCAACTGCTGGTCAAGGTTTGGCTTTGATGCATGAAATGCTTTTTATCGCAGCTGGAAACAGACTTCCCATTGTAATGACTGTTGCAAATCGTTGTCTATCCCCAAACTTGAGTATTTGGGGTGACCAAAGTGATATAATGGCTTCTAGAGATTGTGGTTGGATCATGTTTTTTGCTGAGAATGCACAGGAAATTTTTGACCTGGTTCTTCAAGCCTTTAAAATAGCTGAAGATGAGAGAGTTTTACTTCCTGTAGCCATAAACTTTGACGGTTTTTATGTTACCCATGTAATTGAATCTTTAGAAGCTCTAGACCAAGAAGAAGTTAACAAATTTCTACCTCCACGTAAAATCCCTCCACATGCACTCCACCCTGACCATCCAACAACATGGGGTCCTATAGGTCTTCCCGACATTCAAACAGAACTTAAAAAACAACATGATGAAGCTTTACGAAACTCTAAAAATGTTATAAAAGAAGTTTGGAAAGAGTTTGGAGATCTCTTTGGTAGATATTATGAAGCTCTTGAGCTTTACAGAATGGAAGACGCTGAAATAGCCATCCTATTGATGGGAGGCTCCTGTGGGACTGCTCGAGTTGCTGTAGATAAGCTTAGAGAAAAAAATGAAAAAGTTGGTTTAATAAAACTGAGACTTTTCAGACCTTTCCCGTCGGAAGAGCTTTTTGAAGCAACAAAAAACGTTAAAGTTTTAGCCGTTATAGACAAATCAATTTCAATAGGTGGAGTTGGGGGTCCACTTTTTACTGAAGTTAGAGCAGCCTTCTATGACCTAGAAGCCAGACCAAAAATCATTGGGTTTATTGCAGGTTTAGGTGGAAGAGACGTCAAAGTTGAAGACTTTGTCAATGTTGCGGAAAAGTCAAAAAAAGTGTTGGCAGGAGAGAAAATCGAGAAAGATTTTATGTTTTTACAGGTGAGAGAATAAATGGTTGAAACAAGTTTTTATTTTAAGGGTATAAAAGAACTTCCAAGGGAAGAACTTTTTGTTCAAGGTCACAGAGCTTGTTCAGGTTGTGGTGAAGCAATCTCTGTAAGAATTTTAATGAAGGCAATAGGTCCTAACTGTATCGTGATAAATCCAACAGGCTGTCTTGAAGTTGTTTCTTCACCCTATCCATACACTTCATGGGCGGTTCCATGGTACCATGTAGCTTTTGAAAATGGAGGTGCTGTTGCTTCAGGTGTTGAAGCAGCTCTTAAGGCTCTTATACGTAAGGGTAGACTTGAAAACAAAAAAATTCATGTGGTTGTCATTGCCGGGGATGGTGGAACAGCAGATATAGGTTTCCAATCTTTGTCAGGTGCGCTTGAAAGAGGTCATGACCTTCTTTATGTTTGTCTTGACAATGAAGCTTACATGAACACTGGAATTCAAAGGTCAAGTTCAACACCTTATGGTGCTTGGACAACAACTTCTGCTGTTGGAAAAGTTTCGTTTGGAAAACCTCAATGGAAGAAAAATATGCCTGCCATAGTTGCTTCTCATGGAATTCCTTATGTTGCAACGGCAAACCCAGCTTATCCTCTTGACCTAGCCAACAAAGCCAAAAAAGCTGTTGAAATTGAAGGTTCAGCTTATCTTCATATACTCACTCCATGTGTTCCTGGTTGGAGAATTCAAAGCAACCTTTCCATGAAAGTTGCTAGGTTAGCTGTCCAAACAGGGATATTTCCTCTTTACGAAATAGAAGATGGAGAGTTTCGGTTAACGGTTGAAGTTGCTGAAAGAAAACATGTAAGG
>CAZNLG010000009.1:19095-21145 GCA_964573765.1 uncultured Candidatus Bathyarchaeia archaeon
GTATCTAAAACTTCAAGGTAGATTTGCTCATTTAACTGAAGAAGAGATAGAAAAAATTCAAAAACGTGTTGATAAAGAAAGCGAAGAAATCGGTTTGGGTCCAAGAGTTGAATCTTAAAACATTTTAATTATCGACGGTTTCGTAGGTTGTTCTTTGTTTACAAAAATTAAGCTACACCATCCTTTTTTGAAGTCTTCTCCACTACCAATCTAAAAACATTTTCTCAATCTGGTTGAATATTTCTAGTATACTGTCTAAGTTTATCATATTTTTATCTTCTTTCTTTATGATGTTTTTCAACACTTTAACGTAACTTGGCGTTAGGTTAATGATGTTTCTCAGAAAATTTTCATAGGATACTACTTGTGTTTTAAGATTGAACGGTAATTCATCAAAAATTTCATAGTTTTTTACACTTGACATGTTTATGATTTCTTCCATAAAATCTATCAATTGGGTTTCATTTAAATGAAGCATTTCATTGTTGGTCAATCTTTTGGTTTTAGTTTGGTCGCTTGACGCTTGTGTGGTGATGGATTCAGTAGGTATGCAGGTAAAGAGCACTAGTAATGTTATGAAGGTTAAAGTTAGATTTTTTGTTTTCATACCTAATTTATCACTAAATTTTAACTGGATTTGGAAAAGATTCAATTAAAATCCAAATTGGATGTGGTTGCAAAAATAGTTTGTCAACAAAAAAATTGTTAACATTTCCAGATTCAGATTCAAAAATAAATTAAACCAAAAGCTAAAAGTTCTTCTACTCCAACACGATTCATTTACATGTGGTGAAGAAATGGATTCGGATAAAGTAAGGTTTAGGTTTTTGGAACATGTAAGTGATATTTATGTTGAAGCTTATGGAGAAAATTTGGAAGAAGCTTTTGAAAATGTGGCTTTAGCTATGTTTGAAGCGATGACTGAGCTTGATAAAATATCTCCAAAGTTAAAAAGGGAAGTTATGGTTGAAGGTGAAGATGAAGAAGCTCTCCTCTACAATTGGCTTGAAGAACTTTTGGTTAAATTTGAAGTTGAAAACCTTATTTTTTCAAAGTTTAATGTTCACAAAATTGAACCGTTAAATGAAAAATTAAGGCTTAGAGCTGAAGTTTTTGGGGAACCGTTTAACCCTCAACATCATTCTTCAAAGGTTGGAATAAAAGCCGTAACTTATCATGGTATGGAGATAAAAAGGGAAAACGGTAAGGTAACGGTTAAGGTTCTTTTTGATATTTAAGAAAGGGTTACTTCCATAGTTCTTCGACTGTTCCTGTTTTTTCATTCCAAACTTTTCTTTCTTTTTCTTCTTTTTCCGATTTTATAAGTAGATATCTGTTAGGTGTTTTTGTTGGTATGATAAAAAATTCCTGAACATTTCCTTCTTCATCCATCAAACAAAGCTTCTTTTTTAAATCTGCTGGTTTTAAAGTTTTGGGGTCAAGATATTTACACATCACATATTTTCCTCTTGATTCAAGCCCTCTTACTTCAATTTTTCCGGACTTAGCTTTTGTTAAAACAGATTCTGGAAATTCCATGAAGTCACCCTAAAAAGTTTTGTTTGTCAGAATGTGGGCGCATTCATCAAATTCAGGGTCGTCGCCACTCATCATCCAACAAAAACTTTAATGTGGAGGTTGATAAATGTTTTTCAAGTTATCCGGTTGAAATAGAAGCGAATTCAACATGACCTATGTTTCTTATGGAAGAAATTTTTGAAGTTAGTTCTTTGATTCTTTCACCACTTCCCTTTAGGATAAGGATTTCAAGACAGTTTTTTTGTTCAATATGCATGTGGATGTTTGTGATTATTATGTCGTCAAATTTATGTTCAAGTTTTGTTAAAAGATTTATGTTAACACGTTCTTTTTCGTAGATAAACATCAGTGTTGCAATAAAGTTTCCTTCAGGCATAGAAGTCCAACGATATTTTGATATAAAATTTCTTATGGAATCTCTAATAACTTCAGACCTACTTGTATATCCACATAGATTTGATAGTTGGTCCAGTTCTTCGAGAAGTTTTTCAGGTAGAGCTAAGCTTATTAT
>CAZNLG010000010.1:0-20139 GCA_964573765.1 uncultured Candidatus Bathyarchaeia archaeon
GAAAAATCGTGAAACTCTAATTTTATTTAATTTTTCTGTTTTTCTTATCTGAGTTAAAAAATAATATATTCTTAAAGTTTATAATAGAAGTATGGTGTTGTTTATGGCTATATACGTAATGTTAACAACCTTGACAGATGAAGGAAGAAAAACCATAAAGGTCAACCCAGAAAGAATAAAGGAAGTTAACAAAGAAGTTGAAGCGATGGGTGTAAAAGTGTTAACCCAATATGCCCTTTTAGGTCCATATGATTTTATAAACATCCTTGAAGCTCCAGATAATGAAACTGTAACTAAAGTTGCCATAGAGCTTGGTTCTCGAGGAACAGTTCAAACCCTAACCATGCCAGCAGTCACCATCGATGACCTTATAAAAACCCTCAAAAAATAATTTCAAAAATTTTTAAGGGTTTAACATTCTTTTCGGATAGAACCGTAACAAAGTTTGCCTATAAAACTTCCTTCAATTTTTTGTAGGTGGAGCTCAAGGCTTCAGATATCACTTTTGTGTTAGCTATAACTGGCATATAATTTGTGTCTCCTTCCCATCTTGGAACTATATGTGTATGAAGATGTTTTTCGACACCTGCTCCTGCAACCCTACCCAAATTCATCCCAAGGTTAAATCCATCCGGTTTGTAGGCTTTCTTCAATATTTCAACACTTTTTCTGACCATTCTAAAATGTTCATCCAATTCTTCATCAGTAAGTTCTTCAAGATTCCCAACATGTCTAAACGGAGCCACCATTAAATGTCCATTGTTGTAGGGGTAATTGTTTAGAATGATAAAGTTCTTCTTACCCCTCAGAAGAATAAAATTTTCTTCATCTCGTTCTTCTTTTGGAAGTTTACAAAAAATACATTCTTCACTTTTCTTTACAAGAATGTATTCGATTCTCCATGGAGCCCATATCTGCTTCATATTTCATCACAATAATCTAACAGTTTAAGGTTATTATTAAAATTAAGATTTTTTGCCATTTATTGTCACCTTAATAAGAAATTATCTAAGTTTAGTCCATACAGTATTTACAATTAAACATTTTGCAAGCTTACTTCTAAAGAACCAAACATTTTTATTTTTAAAACAATTAAAGTTTAACCAGTTGTTTTTATGTTAAGAGAAAGGTGATTATTTATGACTTTAAAGGTCGGGATAAACGGTTTTGGAAGAATCGGTAGGATCTTTTTTAGGTCAGCTCTACAAGACGAAGAATTTAACAAAAAGTTTCAGGTGGTTGCCGTAAACGACCTAGTTGATGCTAAGACTTTAGCTCACCTACTAAAATACGATTCAATTCATGGGATACTTGATGTTGAAGTAGGTTGGAAAGATAACTCCCTCCTTGTTGATGGGAAGGAGATAAAGGTCTTAAACGTTCTTGACCCTTCTAAACTACCTTGGAAAGATTTGGAAGTCAACATTGTCTTAGAGTCTACTGGAAGGTTTACAAACAGGGAAGATGCGGAAAAACATCTAAAAGCAGGAGCAAAAAAAGTTGTAATTTCAGCTCCAGCAAAAAACCCGGATGTAACGATCGTTTTGGGTGTGAACGAGAAAATATACAACGATGAAAAACATAAGCTGATCTCTATGGCTTCATGTACTACAAACTGTTTGGCTGTGATGGTTAAAGTTCTAAATGACGAGTTTGGCATAAAAAGAGGATTCATGACGACCTGTCATGCTTACACAAACGACCAAAGAATCCTAGATTTAGCTCACAAAGACTTGAGAAGGGCAAGAGCTGGTGCATTATCCATAATTCCAACAACAACCGGAGCAGCGGTTGCGATAGGGGTGGTCATTCCAGAGCTTGCTGGTAAACTTAACGGAGTAGCTTTACGGGTTCCTGTTGCAGATGGGTCTATCACCGACCTTGTTGCTGAGCTTGAAAAAGAAACCACAAAAGAAGAAGTTAACCAAGCATTTAAAAGATATGCTGAAGGACCCTTAAAGGGAATTTTACAATACACAGAAGACCCCATCGTTTCCGTTGATATAATTAGGAATCCTCATTCCTGTATCATCGACGGACTAAGTACTATGGTGATGGGTGAAAAAAGCAACTTTGTTAAAGTGTTTGGTTGGTACGACAACGAATGGGGATACTCATGTAGACTGGTTGACCTTATGAAATTCATATCCAAAAAAGGTAGCTAAAATTTTATGAGAAATCTTTAATCTTTCTTATAGCTTCTACAAGTCTAAACGGGTCACTTGAAATTACACTACTTCCATAAAGCTCCATAGCTCCGATATCAGAAGTTCTATCAAACAGCTTTCCTCTGTCCAAAATTCTAACCACAACTGGAAAGTTTTTCCAATCATCCTTAACCTTTAGGGGAGGCATCAAAACACAAAGGTTAAAACTTTCCACACCAAGTTTCCTATAACAAAGGAAAACCTTATAAATGGATTTTTTAAGTTCCATATCCATCCTTGGTGAAGTTAAAAGTACTTCTTTCTCCTTGACTGGTGTTAAATAAGCCATGATTTTCGTTTTCCCATCCAAGAAACCTAAACCCAGAAAAGAATGTACCTTAAACAAGTCTTCAAAATAATCAGACCCAAACTTTTTTTGATAGTTTTCTGATACTTTTCTTAAATGTTCCACTTTAGAGTATGGTTTCCTACTCAAAGCCACCTGAACATGTCCATGAACTATTGAAGCTCCACTTCTCCAAAGACAGTTCCACATAAAAAAAGGATAGACAGCTTTTTTGTCGACCTTGTTAGCTTTTTTAAACCATCTAAATGAAACATCAATACAATCTGAAATTTCTTCAAAAGAAAGTTCAAGCGGATTATGTTTCTTAAAAATAACAACACCATGAAGACCTTCATACTTTGTTAGATTACTTGCTGTAATACAGTGTCTTCCCCTTACCCTACCAAAAACATCTGTTGGTGTATTTTTTGTCGGATTACAAAAAATGCATCCCTCTTCTTTAGCTAGAATCTTTATGGAAGATTTTTTTTCTACCTGTATAGGTCTCAAACTTCTTAACTCATTAAACAAAGAACTTTCCATCGTAACAAGGTTTGTTACCTTTACAATCTTTTGTTCTTCCACAACTTTTGTATCACCAAAACGTTCCTTAACCCATCCATACATAGTCTTGGGAAGAATAATTCTTCCTAAGGTTTCTTCAACATCAAAAATTCTTTGAAATAGTTTTCTTTCATTTGGAGGTAGAGCATCCACTATTTTGGTTAAATTCGTGATCCTTTTTTCCATCGAACTCGCCTTAACTACAAAATCTTCTACAACGGGAAAAGACTTTTATAATTTTCACAACTTTAAATAAGCATCAACACAAAGTACAGGTGACAGTCATCATGCCAGCAGTAAACATGGTATATTTCAAGGATGGAAAGAAAAAAGTCAAAAATATAATCGCTTCCCTACATGAATTCGGTTTGATGACGAGAGGCCGTTGGGAAATGCTTGTTGCAAATGAAGAAAAGGAGTTTAAAGCTGGTGAAACAAAGATTATAGATATAGTTCCCATCAAACTTGAACATGAAGAAATATGTTTATCTTGCCCGTTACAACGACATGGTTTAGGTGTGGTTGTTGCTGTAGGTGCAAGGGGAAAACCAAAGTTAGTGGAAGAAGAAAGAAGAATAGATTATGCGGTATTCACAGCTGTGGAAGATGGAAAGGTTTCTAAAAACGAACTTCTTGGTGTGGTTAACATTTTTCCCACCTTAATAAGAATCGTAAAAACTCTTCCTTCAACCTACTAACCCTAATTTTTTGATAAAGATTCTTTGTGATTTTTTAGAAGTTAAAACGGAAAAATATTTATTTCTCACGACGTGTGTGCTTAACTGAAAAAGTAAATCAATCATATAAATCAATAAGCCTTATTAATAAGAGCGTAAGTGATTTTTAATTTTAATATCTGGATGGGCTTAGATTGGTGTCAAGAACTAGAAAATTTAGGATAACCATCAATGGAAGAAGTTACGAAGTTGAAGTAGTAGAGTTAACCGAAAGTAGGGAACAACAACCCAAAACTTCTCCAACCCCAACCATAACTAAACCTACACCTACCGTTAAGAAACCATCCCCAACAGGAGGCACCGTGACTTCTCCGATACCTGGAAAAATTGTTTCAGTTAAAGTTAAGGTTGGAGACAAGGTTAAACGTGGAGAATGTTTAGTGGTGATAGATTCAATGAAGATGGAGAACGAAATTGTTGCTCCAAGAGATGGAACTGTCAAGGATATCTTGGTTTTTAAGGGGATGGGTGTTAACACTGGAGACCCGTTGGTGGTTATTGAATAATGTTTCTGGATGAAATGATCCTAACAACCTATCTTCTTTTGACATTCATGTTATGTGGAATGGTAGTTGCCTCAAAACTTTTAGGCAAACAAAATAAAAAAACACCAAAAACCATGGTGGTTGAAAAAAAAGCAGAAACTTTTGATGAATCTGAAAAAGAAACAGATAAAGCCGTAATCGCTGCAGTGGTAGCTTACCTGATGACGGAAAAAGGTTTAAAGTTTAACATACCTTTCCAGAAAACAGAAAAATTACAATCCAACATTTGGAGTTTGGCAGGTAGAATTGAATTAATGGGTAAACAGTTAAAAGAAGAGGGAAAACCATGGTAAATGGTCTGTTAACAGCTTTTAAGTTAATCATTTTAGCTTATGGAGTTTTAGCGGTGGTTTCCTTAATCGTCATCATGATAGTGATTATCTTACGTTTAGTTATAGTTGGAAGAAAATCAGCTTCTACCACAGGTGAAAATTAACGATGGTAGGTGGAACGATAACTATTCTGGATGTTTTTCAAGGGTTGACAATCTTTTTAAAGACTGACCTAACATTTTCAGTTGTCAGAGTTTTTCTCATAGTTTTGGGTTGTTCACTTGTATATTTAGGTTACAAGGGAAAACTTGAGCCTATCCTTATGATACCCATGGGTTTGGGTATGGCTTTTGTAAATGCGGGAATCCTACCAATGCCAGGAGGAACCATCGGAAACCTCTTTACAAACCCTCTTGCAGAAGAACCAGCAGACATCATCAATGCTCTACAGATATATTTTCTTCAACCCTTCTACACTTTAACATTCGCAAACGGACTTATAGCTTGTCTAATTTTTCTTGGGATAGGTGCATTAACAGATTTAGACTTCTTCATAGCTAAACCGATGTTAAGTATAGCACTTGCAATTCCAGCTGAACTTGGAACGATGCTTACCTTACCATTAGCCATCGCACTTGGATTTAACTTTAAGGAAGCAGCAGCCATAGCCATCATAGGTGGTGCAGACGGTCCTATGGTTCTTTTCTCTTCAATCATGCTTGCAAAACATCTTTTTGTTGTGATAACCCTTGTGGCATATCTTTACCTAAGTATAATCTATGCAATCTACCCTTACATGGCTAAACTTTTGATACCCAAAAACATGAGAGCAATACCCATGCAACCTTCCGAAATACCAAGGGTTTCTTCTCGTGAAAAATTTGCTTTTGCTATTGTTGCAGGAACAATTCTTTGTCTTCTTTTCCCTGTTGCTGCTCCACTTTTTGCATGTTTCTTCTTTGGTGTTGCAATAAAAGAAGCAAACATACCCCGTTACAGAGAGTTTACGGATATTTTACTAAGTGGTTCAACGATGTTTTTGGGTTTTGTGTTGGGTGCCTTGTTAAGTGTTGACATAGTATTAGACCCACGTGTTTTCCTTATAATAATTCTTGGATTGTTAGCCTTACTTTTCTCGGGTGTTGGAGGTATAATTGGTGGATTGGTTGCCTACAAGTTAAGCGGAGGTAAGATTAATCCGTTACTTGGAATAGCAGGAGTTTCCTGTGTTCCAACTACAGCTAAAATTGCTCAAAAATGTGCAAAAGAAGTAAATCCGGAAGCTATGATACTTCCCCATGCAATGGGTCCATGTGTTGCAGGAGTTATTACAACAGCAATTCTTGCTGCTTTCTACATAACCATCGTACCGCTTTTGTAAACTTTTCAGTTCATCATAAAACTTATTTAACCAAAAAAGAAGAAATACTTGAACTCGGCAAAAGATTTTTATTGGCTCTTCGGTTGGATGAGAAACATGAGTAGCGACAAAGAATTAAAAGAAAAGATGTTAATGGAGCTTCAAAGACGAAAAAAGAAAGTTCTTGAGATGGGTGGAGCCAAAGGGATAGAAAGACAACGTAAACTTGGTAAACTTACCGCGAGAGAAAGGTTAGAGCTTTTGTTTGATGAAGGAACGTTTGTTGAGATAGGTGCACTGGTTAGACATAAAGGAAGAGAATTCGGAATGGATAAAAGAGAAATCCCCGCAGATGCTGTGGTGACGGGTTACGGTAAAATCAACGGAAGAAAAGTTTATGCTTTTTCCCAAGACTTCACAACGGTTGGTGGAACATTAGGTGAGATGCATGCAAGAAAAATATGTGAAGTCTTGGACAGAGCTGCTAAAAACGGTTGTCCTGTTGTCGGTATAAACGATTCTGGTGGAGCAAGAATTCAAGAAGGAGTTGATGCGTTAGCTGGTTATGGTCAAATATTCTTCAGGAACACCATCTACTCTGGAGTTATCCCTCAGATATGTGCAATCATAGGTCCATGTGCTGGTGGTGCTGTTTATTCTCCAGCCTTGATGGATTTTATCTTTATGGTTGAAGGTATAAGTTATGCATTTATAACCGGACCACGAGTCATCAAGGAAGTCATAGGTGAAGAAGTAAGCGAAATGGAGTTGGGGGGGCCCCATCCTCAACAGGAGAAATCCGGGGTTGTTCATAGGATCGAAAAAAGTGAAGAAGAATGTATGAAAAACATTCGAAGACTGTTAAGTTATCTTCCTTCCAACAATCTGGAAGACCCACCTAGAGTTGAAACTGGAGATGACCCAAACCGTACTGATGAAGAACTTTTTGATATAGTTCCTGCAGACCCAATGAAGCCATACGACATGTATGAGATAATTAAAAGAGTTTTTGATGTTCCTTTAGAAGGTGAAGAAGAAAACTATTTTGACATACTCTCCCTCTTTGCTCCAAACATTATAACATGTTTTGCACGTTTAAACGGTTATCCTGTAGGAATAATTGCAAACCAACCTAAAGTTAAAGCAGGATGCTTGGATATAGATGCATCAGATAAGGCTTCAAGGTTTATCAGATTTTGTGATGCATTTAACATACCCTTAATAAACCTTGTAGATGTACCTGGCTACCTACCTGGAACAGAACAAGAGTGGGGTGGAATCATAAGACATGGAGCAAAAATGCTTTACGCATATTCTGAAGCAACCGTACCTAAGATAACTCTTGTTATCCGTAAGGCTTATGGAGGTTCCTACTTAGCAATGTGTAGTAAAGACCTTGGAGCAGATGTAGTGTTAGCATGGCCTACCGCAGAACTTGCAGTCATGGGACCTGAAGGTGCAGCACCAATAATATTTAGGGAAGAAATAGAAAAAGCACCGGATAAGAAAAAAGCATTAGAAGAAAAAATTAAACTTTACAGGGAAACATTTGCCAACCCTTACAAAGCCGCGGAATCTTTACACATAGATGATGTAATCAACCCTGCCGAGACTCGTCCAATGTTGATTAAGGCTTTAGAGTTTTCCTTAAACAAGAGAGAACGTAGACCTCCCAAAAAACATGGAATTCCACCGGTGTAACCCTTGTCAACTCAAATTTCAAAGGAAGAAGCTGCGGTAATTTCTGCAGCTTTACTGGCTTATCTTGGTAAACCTCCGCTGACAGAAAAAATTTCAACAGAAGAAATCCAACAAATGTTTACAAACTTCAGCAAAGAACTTAAAGAAGTCTTGCTAAAAGAACTTGAAGAAAAGTTCAGAAACATAGAAAAAAGGATAAGCCGTATAGAGATGAAACTGGATAGTCTTGGAAGAAAAATCGAAGAGTTGAAAATGGAAACTTCTCGTCAAAAAATTTTTGGTGAAACCAAACGACCAGCGTGGGGGTTAGCAAGCAGACATGTTTTAGGTTTTCAAAGGGAAGTTGCTGTAAACGTTTCCAAGTCAACTTCCATATGGGCTTCGATCGGTAAAGTTGAAAAACAACAAACTTTTCTTCAAAATCGTGGAAGAAAAACGTTTTATGAGGAGTGAAAAAGATTGGTTCAGATTCATGAGTTAATTTTTAGAGATGCCCATCAATCCATCCTAGCAACTAGAATGAGGACGGAAGATATGCTTCCGATCGCCCATCTGATAGACCAGGTTGGTTTCTTTTCTTTTGAAGTTTGGGGTGGTGCTACTTTTGATGTATGTTTAAGGTTCCTTGCTGAAGACCCTTGGGAAAGACTTAGAAAACTTAAGGAAGCAATGCCCAACACACCAATGCAAATGTTGGAAAGAGCTATGAACATCGTGGCATACAGAAATTTCCCCGATGATATTGTCATAAAATTCATAGAGTTAGCTCACAAAAATGGTTGTGATTATTTCCGTATATTTGATGCTGTTAACGATTTGAGAAACATGGAAGTCCCAATAAAAACCGTAAAAAGGATAGGTGCTCATGCTCAAGGTTGTCTTTGCTACACAATTAGCCCCGTCCATACCGTGGAATATTATGTAGAAAACTTTAAAAAACTGGAAAAAATGGGATGTGATTCACTTTGTATCAAGGATATGGCTGGTATATGTTCTCCCCAAAGAGCTTACCAAATTATTCGTGCATGTAAGGAAGAAGGAATAAAAATCCCCATAGACCTTCACTGTCATACCACAAGTGGAATGACAGAGTTAACCTACATGAAAGCTTGTGAAGCTGGAGTTGACATAATAGACTGTGCAATATCTCCCATATCTGGTGGAACAGGTCATCCTCCAACAGAAGCCGTCGTAGCCGCTCTTCAAGATACACCCTATGACCCAGGTTATGACCTTGAGTTACTGATGAAATGTAGAGAATACTTTTTGAAGGTGTGGGATAAGTACCGTCATCTTCATAGAGACCGAGCGATGAAGGTGGACCCTTCCGTGACAGTTCATCAGATCCCAGGTGGTATGCTTTCAAACCTAGTTATACAACTTGAACAGTTTGATGCCATCGATAAACTACCAGAAGTATTAAGAGAAACTGCAAGAGTTCAAAGAGATTTTGGTTGGCCACCTCTTGTTACACCTACTTCCCAAATCGTTGGTGTTCAAGCTGTTATGAATGTTCTTTTTGGAAGATACAAGCGAGTTCCCCAAGAATCAAAAGATTACATTAGGGGAATGTATGGAAAACCTCCGGGAGAAATTCCAAAAGAAGTTTACAAAGCAATTCTTGGTGAGAACTGGGAAGACCAAATTATTGAATGTCGACCTGCAGACCTACTTGAACCTATGTACAAAAAATGTAAGGATGAACTTGAAGCTAAAGGTTTCTCACCTAGAGAAGAAGATGTTATCTCCTACGCTATATACCCAATTCAAACCGAGAAACTTCTACGTGGAGAAGCAAAACCTGAATTTACCTCAGACGAATTACCTTTAGAAGTTGAAATGAAGGGAAAAAGGTTTAAGGTTGTTTATGCTGGGGAAGAATATGAAGTTGCTCTCCGAAAGTTGGTGAGTAAAAAGTGAAACAAAGAAAGTTTAGGGTTTCTCTTGGAGAAAAAGTAAATGAAGTTAGTGTTGAAAGTTATGATGAAACCATAGAAGACCTAAAACCAAAACTTCCTGTTGGAGATGAACTTAAAATTCTTGTGGGAAATGAAGAATACAGTTTACGAATTGAAGAAATACCAGTTTTTGCTGGTCCTCAAATTCAAACAACAGCTCCACCATCTAAACCAGAGAAAAAAATTGTTGAAGTCAAAGGTAAACAGGTTAAGGCTCCTATGCGTGGTATAATAACAAAAATTTTGGTTGCGGTTGGTGATAAGGTAAAAAAGGGAGACCCAGTTGTAGTTTTGGAAGCAATGAAGATGGAAAACCTTATAGAGAGTCCCTATCAGGGTACCGTTAAACAAATATTGGTTTCAGTTGGAAATAATGTTGCAACCGGAGACCCATTGGTGGTGGTTGAATGAGTAAACAAAAAGCCAGATTTTATTGTAGAAAATGTAAAAAAATTGTTGAAGTCTATGAATGTTACAGGGAAGTGAAAGTTTTTCCTGAGATAAAACCTGAATTTGATGTTGTTACTTGGTGTTGTAGTGTTTGTAACACACCCATAATAGAAGTTTCCGAGTTTCGTAAACAAACCCAGTAAAGGGATGAAAATTTATGCCTGAAAAAATCATCCAAAGAGCAAGAAATTTTCCTCCAAATCTTTATTTTGTCACACCGTTTGAAACAAAGAAGAAATTTGGGATAACAAGAGGTTCTACACTTAAATGTATTTTCCAAAGAGTTTTAGATTCTGAAGGTAGGGTAATTCAAAGAATAGACCAAGAAGTGACATGTAAAGTTGAGAAGAGAGATGGACGTTTCTACGTTCCACCAAACCTAATCCAGAAACAAAACCTTACTGGTACGGAATATTACGAAATTATTTTAGAAAAATTAATCAAACCAAACGGAGAAGAAGTTGAAATTTATCCGGGAGAAATAGTTGAAAAGGAAATTAAAGTAGCTCCCAAAGAATAACTAAGACAAGTTGTACAGGTTATCTACCTACAACTTTTACATTTGCAACCCTGACCCATGGAGCAACCAGATAACTCAGTTTTCTTAGATTGTTCGCAATTTCCACTATATTTTGTAAAATTTCATAAATATTTCCTGCAACCATCACACCTTTCAGAGGATGAATTTTTTCTCCATCTTTAATCATCCATGCAGGTGTAGCTACAACAGAAAATTCTCCACTTTCAGGATTACTGCTATGTGCTCCCTGAACATAGGGAACATAAATCCCCTTTGTTATTTCTTCTAAAAGCTTTTCCGGTGGATTTTTTCCAGGGGAAATTACAAGGTTTGTTGGTTCTATTCTTGGTGTTGACATATAGGATGGTGAAGGTTCCCGGTGTGCATTACCTGTACTTTCAACCCCATCTTTATCTGCAGTATATTTATCGTAAAGAAAACTTTTGAGGATACCCTTCTCAAAAAGAATGGTTTTTTGACTCACGGTTCCTTCATCATCAAATTTCCATGTAGACAATCCTCCTTCAAGTAAACCATCATCATAGACTGTAAATTTCTCTGAAGCAACCTTCATACCAATTTTTCCCTTTAACTTGGACTTACCCCGTTGGACGTTATCCGCCTTTAAAGCACTAACCAAAGTGTAATACAACAACTCAACTAATGCATGTTGTCCAAAAACCAATTCATAATTTCCTGTCTCTATACTTTTTGCGTTTAAAGCTGAAACCGCATATTTTGCTGCTTCTAAACCCACTTTCTTCTGGTTTATTTTACCTGTTCTCTTATGTTCTGATTCAAAACATACAGGTGTAACGTTTTCTCCATCCTTTGCAATAGTTCCCAGAAAACATCCTGTCCATGTTCCCCTATCGACAAATTCCACACCATTCGAGTTTACTAAACCTTTTTCAGCTTCACCAACCCCAACCGACCCTTCAACAACAACCACCCTTTCATCAAACTTTAACGCAGAATCCAGCATTTTCGAAGCCATATCAACAACTTCTTCCAAAGAAACTTCTGCAACGTTATGGTCATAGACGTTTTTTACTTCAGGTAGTTTTGCTGGTTGAGGAAAACCTTTCCAATCTTCGTTGGGTTGACTTGTTCTGGCCACATGAAAAGCCCTTAAAACCGTTTTTTCTATGTTTTCTTCATCCAGAAGGTTTGTATAGGAAAAACCTAAAGCTTTGTTGTAGGAAACTCTTACACCAAAACCTTCATCAACAGTTTTTACACTTCTAATTATCTGCCCCCTCTCAATTTCCACATGTGTACCAAAACTTCTACTTAAGTAAACTTCCACTTCTCCAACTCCAAGACTTGAAGCTTTTTTAACAATTTTTTTCCCTAGTTCAAGCAGGTTTAGTTTATCTTCTTCCACCAATTTGAACTTCCCCTACCCTAATAGAAGGACCTCCATCACAAACAAAAGCTGTTTGACCTTTTCCACACCTACCAGGCCAAAGCTTAAAATCCTTACCCACTGCTTCAATCTTGTTTAAAGTTTCAAGGGTATTTCCACTGATGGAAAGGTTTCTTACAGGTTCACCAACTTCCCCATTAATTATTTCGTAGGCTTCTTGAATTCCAACTTGGAAAGTCCCGTCTAAATTTGCTTGTCCACCTCTGAAGGTTTTTAGGTAGTAACCAAACTTTATAGGTTCAATTAATTCTTCAAATTCATGGTCTCCAGGTGCTAGGTAGGTGTTTCTCATTCTTACGATTGGTATATGACGAAAATTTTCAGCTCTAGCGTTACCAGTTGGTTTCATGTCAAACTTACCTGCTGTTTCACGGTTATGCATCAACCCGGTAATAATTCCTTCTTTAACCAACACTGTTTTTTGAGCTGGAACTCCTTCATCATCGTAGGTTATGGAACCAAAAGCTCCTTTCACCGTTCCATCATCAAATATGTTTGTAACTTCTGAAGCTATCTTCTTACCCAACTTATCAAATATAACTGAACCAGCCAAAGTTAAGTCAGCTTCAGCCAAATGACCAAAAGCTTCATGAATAAAAACACCTACAACATTTGACCCTAAAACAGCAGGAAAATTTCCTCCTTTTGGTGTTTTTGCTTTTAACTGTTCTTTCAATCTTTGAGAAATCTCTTCTCCAACTTCTTCTGGGGATTCTTCATCAAAAATATCAAAACCACTGGTGGAACCTAACTCCTTTCCAGCGGAAGCAAAAACATCTGTTTCACTTGCTGTGGCATAAACTCTAAACCAAACATAGAGTTTTTGTTTCTCAAGGACGGTTCCTTCATTGTTAATATAAAAGTCGATTCCTGTTAAGTCTAGATAATCAATGGTACAACTTTTTACTTGGGAGTTTAACCTAAAAATGGATTTATCCACAGTCAAAACAGTTTTTATCTTCTCTTCTATCTCAACATTTTGGGGGTCTTTTTTTGTTTTTACCAAAACTTTGTCTTTTAATGTTTTTACTTCAGCAAGTTTAACTTTTTCTTTTGTTCTTTTTCCTGAAGCAAAAGCTAATCTACATGCGTCTTCAACAGCCTTAATTACAGAATTTTTATCGATACTTCCTGTACAAGTTGACCCCCAAGCTCCGTTAGCTAAAACCCTAACGTTAACACCTTGTTCAATTCCTTCTCTGACAATTTCAACATGTGAATCTTTGGTTGTAAGCCATGTTTTGAAGGTTTTTTCTCCTCTTAATTCCACATATTGTGCTCCAAGTTTTTCTCCGACAGAAATGGCTTTGAAAAATAGGTCTTCCAAGTTTTATTTCACCAATTATCCAGAAACTCTTTTCAGAATGTTTTCTGTTTCTTTCATGATAAACTGTTGGATCTCGTTTAATTTTTCGGGCGTGATACCTTCAAAACGTAAAACCAATGCTGGTTCCGTGTTTGAAGCTCTTACTAAACCCCATCCATCTTCAAATTCTACCCTTACACCATCTATGGTTATCAGTTTGTATCCTTCTTTCTCAAACTTTTTCTTTAAAGCTTCTACCACTTCAAACTTTTTCTCATCTGAACATCGAATACGGATTTCTGGGGATGAGTGATATTTTGGAAGTTTTTTGACCAGCTCAGAAAGTTTTAGATTTGTTCTACTGAGAATTTCTGCCATCTTAACACTTGCAAATACTCCATCATCAAACCCATAATACTCCTTTCCAAAGTAATAATGTCCACTAATTTCTCCTGCTAAAACGGCTTTTTCATTTAGGAGGGCTTCCTGAATGTAGGAATGACCTACTCTAGTCATTATTGGGATACCTCCTAAAGCTTTAATATCTTCAAACAAAGCTTTGGACCCTAACACATTGAATATTATTTTTGAGTTAGGATGTTGTTTCAAAATTTCTCTTACAAAAATCATGAAGGATAGGTCGCCTCTCACAATTTGACCTTTTTCATCCACAAAACCAACTCTATCTCCGTCTCCATCAAATGCTATCCCAAAATCAGCCTTTTCTTCAACAACTTTTTGACGTAGAGTTTCAAGTGTTTCTTCCCGTAAGGGGTCTGGTAGATGGTTTGGAAATCTACCATCAGGTTCAGAAAACAAAACTTTAACTTCACATTCAAGCTGTTTGAAGATTTCCCCAGTAAACCCACATGTTCCGTTTCCAGCATCTATTACAATCTTTAACTTTTTCTCCAAACGTACATTCTTTGTTATGTAGTTAATGTAATCATGAAGTATTTCCTTAGACTCAATTTTTCCAGCAGAAGACCAATCGACTAACTTAAAATCGTTTGTTTCCACGATTTTTTCCAGCTGTCCTATTCCGGTTTCATATGAATAGGAAATTCCGTTTTTGCATAATTTAAAACCATTGTATTGGGGTGGGTTATGGGATGCTGTAACCATGATTCCTGCTTTTTCTCCATAATGGATGGATGCAAAATAAAGAACTGGTGTTGGAACAAGTCCAATTTTAACACAATTACAACCTGTTGCTGCAACTCCAGATACTACACAATCCCTCAAAATCGGACTACTTAACCTTGAATCCCATCCTACCATAACTTCCGGTTTATCTTCCAGAAAAGTTCCAAAAGCCATACCTATCTTTAAGGTTAAATCTAACGTTAAGTCTTCACCATAAATTCCCCTGACATCATAAGCTCTAAAAATTCCTGTCAACTATTTTCTCCCTCCACTCTAAAAGTCTTCTGTTAACCAAACTATTAAGCTAGTCTCTTCTAAAAAACTCTTTTTTCTAAACCTTTCTTCCGTTCAAATTCTGTTAATAGATTAAAACACAGTAAACATAAGGCTGAAGCAAAAAGAAGAATTAAGGTCAAGATAAACTTAAACATCTTTTCCTTCACAACAAAAAATGGAAATTCCAAGTTAGCAAACCAAAAAAACGAAAGAATACCACATAAAAGTTCAAGTAGAAAAAACATAGTTAAAAACAGAAATCTTACAAACCAAAGAAAGTTTTTAGTCATAAGAAACCACCAAAAACAAACTTAAGAAAAATAAGAACAAGAGTTGTTGAAATCGGAACAGTTGCATTATCAGAAATTTTAGAAGGAAGTGCTTCAACAATCATACCTACCCCTGTTCCAATTAAAGACATAAGAAAACTCTGAGTAAGCATATAAGAGACCACAAAAGCAACAAGAAAACCAGAAATATGTCCTTCAAAAGTTTTTTTGGGATTAATAGGTATCCTATGTTTCCCGGCTATGGTACCAACCACACCTGCAAAACCATCCCCTAAAATAACTGTACAAGCCATCACATAAGCAATCCTAACATCTGCAACCAGTAAACTAAGTACGATACTTATGCTTAAAAATAACCCTAACCAACAAACATCCCAATAGTATTCTTCTCCATTTAAAAACTCGGGGCTTCCAAAAGTCTTCCAAAGTTTCCCCAAACTTTTAACATGTATTCCCAAAAACTTAAGAAAATTGTAAGCAACATAAATACTCATCATAAACATGACAATAGCCACTAACAACATAACAGCCAGCGAAAAACCAAACAATTCGGTAAAAAACCAAATACAAAAAACGTACATTACCCCAGAAATATGGGTAAACTTTCTTCTAAGAACATATTTTTCATGTGGTTTTAACGTTAAACCAAACGAAAGTTTCATGTTAACCTATCAAACCTCAAACACAGATATAGATATTTAGGGTTAAACAAACCTTATGAAAAAACAAGCAACTCTTTTTAGCTTTTACCTTTTATTTGTTGGATGATTTTGTTATACTCAGCTTCATTAAGTTTACCTTCTTCAATTAAAAAATTTAGAGCTTCCCTTATCCTGAGAAAACAATGTAGTTCTACTTTTTCTTTCTTAAGTCTTTCTCTTCCTCCTTCTTCCCTATCTATGAGCACCAATGCATGATTTACTTCTCCCCCTTCTTTTCTTATGGTTTGAACAGCTTCAACGATGCTTTTTCCGGTTGTTATGAGGTCGTCCACCAACAAAACTTTATCTCCTTTTTCCATTTTTCCTTCAATTTTTCTTTTTTCTCCCCAGTCTTTTGTTTCTTTTCGAACATAGATAAACGGTTTTTGAAGATTATAGGCAAGAATGCTTGCATAAATCATACCTGAAGTAGGAATCCCTGCAACCACATCAAAATTGTTTAATCCGATTTCTTCAGCTTTTTTTGTGTATATTTTCACTATTTTTTGGAAAAGGTCTGGATGGCTAGGAATAGTTCGAAGGTCTATGTAGTAAGTACTTTCCTTTCCACTTGTAAGTTTAAACTCACCAAACTTTATGGTTCCAAAATCAACCAAGGCTGTTGAAATTTCCCTTTTTGTTTTTTCATCTAGCATTATCCATACACTAATGCTGGTTGTTTACCAATTGTAGTATTAGAGAAGCTTTGTTTCATTAGGTTTTCCCCATAAACAGCAGGGAGTTAAATTTTTGAGTTAGACAAACCAAAACTAGTTAAGTGGTGCTCATCAAATGGTTGAAATCTGGGTTCCTTATGGAGATACCGAAGTTTGTTTAACGGTTTCCCTAGAAAACCTTCTTGGGATTGTAAACCCAAAACCCAGACCAAAAACACCAGAAACTTTGGAAGAAATAGATAGAGCATTAGAAAATCCGTTGGGAGCTTCTAAGCTTAGAGAAATCGTAAAACCAAACCATAAAGTTGCCATTGCAATAGATAAAAGTCTAGGAAAACTTGTGAACATCATTCTTCCTAAAATCTTTACAGAACTTAAGCAAGGTGGAATTGAAAATTCAAACATTTCTGTTTTTATCGGTAGCAAAAAAGGTGAGCTTCTACCTTTCGAAAAACTAGAAGAAATACTTCCCAAAATTCCTTCGGGAACCCGAATAAAATTTCATGATCCCTATCAAACTGAAGAACTGGTTGAAGTTGGGTCGACAGGCAGTAAAACTAAAGTTTTCTTAAATAAGGATTTTTTTCAAGCAGACATCAAAATTTTAATGGGAAAGCTAGGGTTACATGGTTATGCTGGTTTTAGTGGTGGGCCTCAAACAATTTTAACTGTGAGTGGTATAAAAACCATCCACCAAAACTACAATCTTTCAATTAATCCTAAGGCTAGAGTTGGAATTCTTGAAGAAAATCCTGTTCATAAAGACCTGAAAGAAATAACAAAGCTTTGTAACATAGATTTTGTAATGGATGTTTTTGTGGAAAATGGTGAACTGGTCAAAGCATTCAGTGGAAACTTAGAAGAGACATTTGCAGAAGGTGTTAATTACGTAAAATCTGTGTATGAAGTTGAAGTTGAATCTAAAGCAGATATTGTTGTTGCCAGTCCTGGTGGAACTCCCTTTGATTCAACACTTTACGATGCTCAAGAAACAATTGAACATGCATTAAAAATTGTACGAGATGATGGTGCTGTTGTTTTGGCTGCACAATGTTCTGAAGGTTATGGAGACCAAAAATTTTACAGGTTGATGGCTGAAGTTGATAGTATAGACCAACTAAAAAGTATCATGAAAAAGGAGTACATACCAGTATCTCACAAGATTTTTCAGTTGATGGATACTCTACAAAGATTTAGAGTAATTTTGGTTTCAGCCTTACCCAACACTATTGCGACAGGAGTTTTTAGGTTTAAAACCGCAAAATGTATGGAAGAAGCCATCGAAACAGCTTTACGGTTTATGGGTAAAAAATCAAAGATTCTCGTGTTACCTTATGCGATGAAAACCTTACCTGTTTTAAGGCCAAAAAATAACAGCACTTAAAACAAGTATGACATATGACAAAACACCAAGAATTTTTTTATGGTTTGAGATCGGAGAAACTTCATCCAAGATTTCTGCCCTCTTAGATTGAGTTGCTAAGAACAAAAGAAGTAAACCAAAAAACCAGAAACCTGTAACAAACGTGATAAGCAACCCAATCATAGAAGCTATCGTATGACCCCTCCTACCAAACATTGCAGCTGCCAGATGTCCTCCGTCTAACTGCCATATGGGTAGCAAATTTAGGAAAGTAATGACAAAACCTAACCAAGCAGCCCATCCGATGGGAGGTATCAAAAGTACAAGTCCACTTGGTACAGGTTTGATTAGTTGAATTAACAAAGTCCAAGCTAATGTGACTGGTAAAGTAATCATGGATACACCCTTCTTTGCAAGAAAAGTGGGGTCAACCGGTTGAACGGTCTGAATTGTTATTATGGTAACCAAGAGTGTTACTAAAAAACCTACCAAAGGACCACTAAATCCGAGGTCAAAAAGTTCATCACGGTTTACAGGTGGTTCTTTCTGCATGATTACTGCTCCAAAAGTTCCAAAACCTATAGGAAATGGTGGTCCTGGAATAAAATAGGGTAAAGTAGCTTCAATCCCCCGTAATCTACATACCACTTGATGTCCAACTTCATGAAGTCCTACAATCGCCAATAAGGCTAAGGTAAAATAAACAGCATGGATAAAAGGGTTCCCACCAAAAATACTTGTCCATGTTATTGAGTTTATGTAACCACTTACAAAGATTGTTATGGTTGTCACCACAAACAATATTAGGTTTATCCTTACTCTCGGAGGTTTAGTTTTTGGTTTTTGAACCACAAACAAAACAAAATTCCCATTTCTTTTCCTCAGAAACGGGATTAGGTTATAAGGTTTCATTTTTCTTACCAAGTTTTCAAAAGACTTTTTCGGCGACCCCACCAACCTAAGTAAAAAAACCGGAGTCCCAAATTCTATTCTTGCTTCTTCAACCATAAACTCTGATTCAACAAGACTTCGTATTCCTGCTAGGTCAGTTATGGTTGGGCTGAACCCTACATCTTCATTGTTGAGAGATTTAGCCGTAGTTTTCCCCCAGTATTCTGTTATGCCCTCTAATATTTATTAGATAGGTGAGTTTTATAGTTTTTAAACGTAAGTTATTTGATAGTAAAACCTAAAACCTAGTGGTTTTGTTATGGATGACAACTATAAAATCAGAAAGTTTAGAGAAGAAGACCTTGAAAAAGTAGTTTTAATAAACAGACTTTGCCTACCTGAAAACTATAGTTCTTCTTTCTTTCTTGACCTTCACAAAAACTATCCAGAGATCTTTATTGTTGCAGAACATAACAATGAAGTTGTTGGTTACGTTATGGGTAGGGTTGAAGTTGGTTTTTCTGATTTTCATAAATTTAAAATTGCAAGAAAAGGTCATATAGTATCCATCGCTGTTTTACCTGAACATAGGATGAAGGGTATCGGAACAGCTTTAATGCTTCAAGCCCTAAAAAACATGGTTCTACATTATAACTGTCAGGAAACCTATTTGGAAGTTAGAGTTAGTAACGAAAAAGCCATAAATCTCTACAAAAAACTGGGCTACAAAGAAGTCAGAAGAATCCCCTTATACTATCTTGATGGTGAAGATGCATCGGTGATGAGTCAAGAGTTAAAACTTGAAGAAATCCAAAAACAAACCTTAAACCATCAATAGTGTTGAGGCATAAAAATGAGATACATCTTAATCATAGGAGACGGAATGGCAGACCATCCGTCCACCAAATTTGAAGGTAAAACACCACTCCAAACAGCCACTCACCCAAACATGAATAAAATAGCAGGAGGTCTTCTTGGAAAACTTAAAACCATTCCACCAGAAATGGATGCAGGTTCTGATGTAGCTTTCTTATCCATCCTTGGTTACGACCCAAAAAAATATCATACGGGAAGAGGACCCATCGAAGCTGTAGCTGCAGGTGTAAACCTTGAAGAAGATGATGTTGCATTTCGATGTAACCTTATAACCGAAGAAAATGGTTTTCTTGTCGATTATTCAGCTGGACATATAGAAACAGAAGAAGCTGGTGAACTAATAGAACATCTACAAGAAAAATTGGGTGGAGAAGAGATAAAATTCTACAAAGGTGTAGGTTACAGACATATTTTAGTCTTAAAAGGAAAAAAAGATGCGGAACAATTAATTTGTACACCACCCCATGATGCTGTAGGAAAGAAAATCTCTGAAATTTTGATAAAGTCTAAATCTATGTCAAACGTTAAGACAGCAGATTTTCTTAATAGGTTGATGCTTGAATCAAAAGACATCCTTTCAAAAC
>CAZNLG010000011.1:0-19202 GCA_964573765.1 uncultured Candidatus Bathyarchaeia archaeon
TTTAGGATATGCTTTAGGCCCAATATTGGCATACCCACTCTATGTTATTGGTTTAGTAAGTGGAGTAGCGACCCTATCCATAGGAACCACAATTTTCGGACTACTACTTCTCCTAAAAACTAAAACAGCCTAAAAACCCCTAAGCGCATGATAATGCCTAACATCGTTGTCCCACTACTTCCCCTTTCCAACCGATGGTGGAAGCTTAAACCCAGGAATCTTTTCAATCTCATCCACAGTTAAAACAACATTATCCCTATCAAGACCTTTCAAATACTCAGCTAATCTTCCATACTTACCAGGAGAATTAGAAGGTGAAGCAGACACCTTAAAACGTAGGGATATAGGGACTTGAACTCATGGGATTGGAGCCGGGAGCAGGATTTGAACCTGCGTTAAAGCGGGTCTGCAGCCCGCCGCCTAACCACTCGGCCATCCCGGCGTCTATGCAATTCGTCATGAATACAGACCCTATAATTAAGGTTTTTGGAGATGTTTTTATCTTCTTTGGAAGTATCCTATATGTTTGATGAAGGTTCAGGATACCGTTGCAGTTGTGACTCTTGACGGAGAAATTTACCATAACCTAGTTAGAAGTTTAAAGGAAAAAGGTTTAAGTTTTATAGTTAGAAAACCTGGAGAGAACATTCCTCTTGGTGTTAAAGTGGTACTTACAACAAAAGAAGAAGCAAGACTGGTTAAACATCATACTGTTCTTGTTTGTAGCAGGGAAAGTGTGGAAGAAACCGTTAGAAAAGCATTAGCCACTGTTAGAGGAGTACCTTTTGGGGTTTGTGAAGAAATCATTGTTGGAATAGACCCTGGAAAAACTATAGGAGTTGCTTTAATTGTTAAGGGAGTTGTTGTTCAAGCTGAAAGTTACAATAATCTTTCAGAAGTTTTTCAGTTTTTAAGACAGGCTGTTGAAACTTCAAAACCTAAAAGAGTTTTGTTAAAAGTGGGTAAGAGTGGTTTTCTTAGTGAAGATTTTAGAAAGAAAATTGAAGAGTTCGCAAATTCTGAGTTAAAAACTTTTGGTATGGAAACACGAGTTCTGCTTGTTGATGAAAAAAACACAACTACAAAGGCTAGGAAGATGAAGGTGAAGAGAAGGGAGAAAGACAAAACTTCAGCCATAGAAATAGCGTTAAGATAGAAGACGGGAGAAAACTTGAAAGAATTAAGTCTTCATCTAAACAAAAACAAGACTCTTTTTCTTCTAGGTTCAGCCGTTCTAAACTTGATGGAAGGAGAAGCATGTATTTTAGGGGGGCCTCTTCAACCAGGACGTGAAATTAAGGTTCGTAAGGGTAGAGCAATACCAGTCTATTGTAAAACGGATTCAACGTTTAAAATTGTTTTAGGTGAAGAAGCTTCTTTTCATGAAGTTGAAGGGAATACCATTCCAGAAGACTGGTATAATGTGGTAGAAGAGATTCTTAACGTGGCTAAGAAGGATAATTCAACAGTTATGGTTGTTGGTGGTGTTGATGTTGGAAAAACAACCTTTACGATTTTTTTAGCTAACATGGCTTTAAAAAGGGTTTTAAAAGTTAACCTTATAGATGCAGATATAGGTCAATCTGATGTTGGTCCTCCTGCAACCATAGGAACCTACCATCCAGACCATTATACATATGATTTGTTTTATGAAAAACCAGATAAACTTGTTTTTATAGGTTCAACTACACCAGCAAACACTCAAACAAAGATAATTAAGGCTGTTTCAAGTCTTTGTAACGAAAGTAAACAAAAGTTTAATCTTACAGTTTTAAACACGGATGGCTGGATTGAAGGTGAAGAAGCTCAGAACTATAAGTTCAGGATGGCTAAGGAAACAAAGACGGATTTTGTGGTTGTCTTCCAATTTTTGGATGAAACTATAAATCTAGTTCAAAGGTTAAGGATGGAAGGCCTCCGTGTTTTTGAAGTTAAACCTTCATCTTATGTTAAAAAAAGAAGTAGGGAAGAACGTAGAAAGTTAAGGTGGCAAGCATACCAAAAATATATGCAGAATGCTGTGATAAAAAATGTACGTTTAGGAGAAGTTGAAATTTTAGGGTTAAATTGTTGGAAAGAAGGGTTACTTCTTGGGTTGTATAAAGATGAAAAAGAGTTTTTAGGTTTAGGAGTTCTTAAAGGAATAGACATCCGGAGAGGAATTTTAAAAATTTTAACACCAGTTCGAGAATCTATCCATAGAATAGAAGTTGGACAAACCACTTTTGAGTTAAATCTTAAACCTAAACAAACTCAAACTTAGCTAGTCTTTTTTCCATATTTTTAGAACTTCCTTTACTTTTTCACATCCTCCAACCTGTTTTGCATAGACTATCTGGAAGGCTTTTTGTGGAGGTAACGGATGTTCACTTTCCCCCGTACATTTTCTGATTAGGTAAGAAGCTGCTCTTTGAATTTCACCCATCATACGTGAATCAACAAAGTCTGCTAGATGAACAATTAAAGCTTCAACAGTTTTTGGATAAACCGGACTTGAATCTCCATGGCTAGCTGCAAGTACATGGATAAAATCGACCGGAAACTTATGTTTGTAGGCTTCTCCAACCAGAAGGGATAGATGGTCCAGTTTATCCCCGATGGTTGAAAAATCATAAATGCCATCTTCAAGAACCCTGTAGGTTAAAGGTTTATACAGGTCATGAAGTAAAGCTCCAGCTAAAACATAATCTTTGTTAACCTTTTTCCAACCGTAAACTTTCTCCAAAACTTCAGCTAATGCTAAGGCAATTCTTACAGTGGAAAAAGTATGTTGAACTAAACCACCCCTGTAAGAATGATGATGACTTTTACCTGCAGGTGCACTAAAAAAATCAAGTTCACCCATCTTCTTAAATTTTTTAAAAGAAATTTCAACAAACTTTTCTACCTTAACCCTAAACTTTTTGTCCTTTATTTGTTTAACAAGTTTTTTAAATTCAGTTAAACTCAACCTAATTCACAGAATATTTTTTCTCTCTTCTAGGCTAAAAAGCTAGATTTGACGAAATGAATTTAAGCAAAAAACAATCCATACATGATGAAGCCGGGGTGGCGGAGTGGCTCAACGCGCTGGACTCGAGAAGAAAAGTCGAGTTATCCAGTGAGCCCTTCCGGGCTCGCATGGGTTCAAATCCCATCCCCGGCGTCAAAAACAATAACTATACATGGAAAGTTGTTTTAGAGAATGACTTGATGACGTAAAACAAGCTTTAGCAGAAGCCAACTTTGTAGGTATGACTGTTTGTAGGGTTCGAGGTAGAAGTAGACAAAAAGGTTACATGTTAAACTTTAGGGGAAAACAGTTTAGTGTAGACTTCCTTCCAAAGTTAAAGATAGAACTTATAGTTTTGATGATGATAACCTTGAAAAGGTGATTGAAATAATCAGAAAAAACGCTTTTACTGGTGAAATTGGAGACGGGAAGATATTTATTTACCCTGTCCTAGATGTGGTAAGGATAAGAACCGGAGAAAGAGGTATAGAAGCCGTTTAACCCTTCCCTTTTCCTTCTTTTGGAGAAAGCATAAAAGATTTGGAGTTTTCTAGATTTTTTATGAGTAAAATTATCGGCATAATAGGTTGGGGTAGTTACATACCTTCACTAAGACTTCCACTTACAGATTTAGCTAAAGCAAGAAACGTTGACCCTAAAAAGTATCTCAAAGGATTGATTTTGGAGAAGATGGCTCTGCCCCAACCTTACGAAGATGCTGTAACCATGGCTTTTGAAGCTGCAAAAAACGCTTTAGATAGGTCTAAAGTTAATCCTGAAGATATAGGTATAGTTGTGGTCGGTACAGAATCAAAACCTTACAGTGTTAAGTCAGTTGCAGGGATCATTAAAGACCTACTTGGTTGTTCACCCTATGCTTACGTGGGAGATTATGATGCAGCTTGTGCAGGCGGTATTCAAGCTATCGTAACATGTGCAGCTTTTATCAAAAGCGGGTTAGCTAAGTTTGGTTTAGCCGTAGCTTCAGATATCTCTGAATATGAATTCTACCATCCAGGGGAACCAACTCAAGGAGCAGGAGCAGCTGCATTTGTGATAGGGAAGGGAAACGTTGATGTTTCCATTGAAAACTTTGTAGCCTATTCAACCGACACAAACGATTTTTTTAGAAGAAGTGAAGAAAGATACCCTTTTGTTTATGGACATTTTTCCGAAGAAGCTTATTTAGAACATGTAATCAAAACTCATGAAAAAATCGTTTCAACCAGAAGCCCCAAACCTGATTATTATGCTTTCCATCTTCCCTTTGGTAAAATGGCTTTAAAGGCTTCCAAAAGAATAGGTTTGGATGACGAAGAAGTTGAAAGAAAAGTTAAGCCAAGTTTTGAAGTTGTTAAGGCTACCGGTAACCAGTATGCGGCTTCTATCCTAAACGTTGTTATCCATTTTTTGGAAAACATGGTTAATGTGGGTGAAAGAATAGAAGCCATCAGTTATGGTTCAGGTGCCCAATCCATAGGTATAATTTTTAAGGTGGAACATGACTTAAAGAAAAAAGTAAATCTTGCACCAACCTTAAACCATTATCTGAGAAAAAGTAAACTAGTTGATGTAAAGTATTATGAACAAAGAAGAAGAAACCTGAAAGAAAAACCTTTAATTTTTGGTAAGATTGAACCAAACTCGACAAACGGAGTTAAACGTTTTATCTGTGAAAACTGTGGTATGCTTCTTTCACCCTACACGATAAAAAAATGTCCAAGATGTTATGAGAAGGGTGAAAATTTTAGGTTAAGAGAAATCTTCTATCCATTCAAAGCAAAACTTTTGAGTTTTGAAGAAACAGAAAAAGATGTTTTTGAAGAAATGTTAAAGGGAAAGATTAGGATACTTGAAGAAGAAACTGAAAATCTCAAAGTTGGTATGGACTTAAAACTAAAGGTCATAAAACTTAAAGTTGAAGGAAAAAACGGGCTAATTCATTATGGACCAGCTTATGAAAAACAAGAATAACCTCTTAGTTTTTTGCTTAATTAACGGATGGTTGTTACTAAGTCCATCATATCTTTTAAATGGTCTAAAACCCTGTGAACAAAGGATAGGAATGTATAGGTTAAACGTGAATCAAGATTTTTTTCCTTATCCATGTTTTCTTCAAGTTTCTTAAGATTTTTTTCAGCTTCTTCTCTTTTTTGAATCGCGCTCATGAGAATTTTTTCATCCTTGGAGAAAATTGCTTTAACAACTTCTTCATAGGTTGCTTGAAGTTCTTCCCCTACTTTTTTTGCTTGTTCCTTTATTTCAGGAGGTAACTTGTAGTTATTCATTTGAACTATAAAGTTAGCCATCTCAACAGCTCTATCTGCTATGTTCTCCACAAGACTGGCGATAAGACGATAATCCAAACAGTCTATGAGGGAAATGTTCAATTTCTCACTCAGTCTTGGATTTAAAATTAGGCTTCGAAGAAGTCTAACAAGTAGAAAATACAACCTATCTATTTCTTCATCCCTTTCTGGAAGAGTTTTTGCAAGTTTAAAATCGGTGCTTATAAATGAATTAAAAACATCTTTGAATAGGCTTAAAGAAAGAACATATTCTCTCCTAAGAATCTTTTCCGGTGGAAAAGCTGTAGGTTTAAGTAAACATTGAAGAACAACCCTATGGTCATCTTCTTCGATTATTTCAACCCCAACCAAACGGTTAACAGCATGTTTTATCCTCTCCTTAAATTCGGCTGTAAGTTTTGGTGCTTCTATCACAACAACTTCATAACCAAGCAGATAACTACTTAGAATGTCATCTTCAAGTCTTTTTGAAGCTTTAATGGTTGTTTCTGGTGAGACATCCACCGTATATTGTGGGTCTAGGACCAAACAACCATCAGCACGTTCTCTTACGTAAAGAAGAGAACCCTTTTTTAGGTTAAATCGTTTAACCCAGTTTTTTGGGAGAGAAACCAAACATGTTCCATCTGTCGTTCTCTGAATTTTTCTTGTTTCGACGGACAGTTTTGACTCACCATTAAAAATTGAAGTTTAACAGCCTATAAAAACTCCACGGAAAAATAACTTTTAGAAGAAAGAATGAGAAAACGGACCAACTTTTGAAGCTTTCATTCTAAAATAAAAGTTTAATTTGTAAAACCCATTAAGCTAAGTTTAAGGTGAAAAATTGGTTGTTCAACCTGTAGAACCTCCAAAAAAGCTTGTTTTAGCAAGCTGGGTCAAACGTTTTATGGCTTGGCTTATCGATGTTGTAGTAGTTGGAGTTTTTGTGGAAACCCTTCTAAGGTTATATATAACTACACCACATCTTGGTGTTCCATTTGGGATGACAAGTCTAATTTTTTTCCTTTATTGGACCATCTGTGATTTTGAATGGGGACAATCGTTGGGAAAGAAAGCTCTTGGATTAAAGGTTGTTGATTTAAACGGGAACAAGATTGGTTTGGTTGAAGCCTTTTTGGAAAGTTTTGGTAAGGCTTTCCTACTCCCTCTTGACTGTATCATTGGTTGGATCTTTTTTGAAGATAAACGTCAAAGATTGTTTAACAGACTAAGTAGTACTATTGTTGTTAGGGTTGAAGAAACTCAGGAATCTCGACCTGTTGGTGTGGAATACGTTAAGGAATAATGTTCCATATGTGAATATGCACAAAACATATAAGCAGACAAATAAAACCTAAAACTCACAAAAGAAGGTTTAGAAAGAATGGGGGCTAAAAAAACAGAAAGAATAGCCGAGATCGAAGAACAGGAAGCCCGTATAAAGGCTGGAATGGAAAAAATTAAACATAAACTTGTCATCCTCAGTGGAAAGGGTGGTGTAGGTAAAAGCACCGTTACCGTGAATCTTGCCTTAGCCTTAGCTTGGGAAGGAAGACCAAATCTTGTAGGTGTTTTAGATGCAGATATAACCGGACCAAGCATACCAAAAATGTTGGGAGTAAGAGGCTCACAATTAAATGTAGGTTCTTCCGGTGTAATTCCGGTTTTAGGTCCCCTGGGTATTAAAGTTGTATCCATGGACTTTCTACTTCCCAGTGACGAAACCCCTGTAATCTGGCGGGGACCCTTAAAGTCTGCAACCATAAGACAGTTTCTAGCGGAAGTGTCTTGGGGTGAACTTGAATTTTTATTGGTAGACCTTCCACCAGGAACGGGTGATGAAGCACTTACTATCATGCAACTTATACCTAAAGTAGACCTTGTCATCATAGTAACAATTCCATCAGAAGTTTCTCAGCTTGTTGTTAAGAAAGCTGTAACCTTTGCTAGAAAACTTAATGCTCCAAGGTTGGGTATAATCGAAAACATGAGTGGTTTTGTTTGTCCAAAATGCGGATTTAAAGTTGATGTGTTAAAAAGTGGAGGAGGCGAAAAAATAGCAAAAGAACTAGACATACCTTTTCTAGGAAAGATTCCGTTGGATCCAAGGGTTTGTGAAGCTTCAGATGAAGGTGTACCGTTTATAGTTAAACATAAAGATTCACCTTCAACCAAAGCATTTATGGAAACCGTGGAAAAAATTAAGAAACTTTTGGCTACTTAATCTTTTGTAACAATAAACTCACAACAGTCAGCTCCTTTTGTTAAAACCTTGTTAACCTTCCATTTAAGGTTTGGATTAACAGAATCCATCAATCCTCTTACATAGGGAACATATCTAGCACAATCTCTCCCACGATAAATATCCTTTACCGGACAATAGTAAACCTGGATCAAAGCATCTCCATTCTCCAAGACTTTTATTTTTTCCTTTAACCCCCACACATTCACATCTTGGTAGTAATGAAGAAGAGCATAATCTTTAGGCTCTTTTCCTTCTATTCCAAGTTTTTTCTTTAGTTCTTTCCCGAATTCGATACCTACTTCATGAAAGGCTTTGTTTAACAATTCTCTACCTTCTTCACCGTATTTTTTCTCTACTTCTTCTGCAAACTTTTTTATGAGTAACGAATAGATTTGGTTTGCTTTTTCCAATTTTTCTTCAGGTTTTAACTCTTCAAAAACCATAATTTTATACCTCCTCCAACTTTCCACGTTAACCAGTACATAAATAAATGTTGTTCTGAAATAAATATGGTGGAAGAAGCTTGAATGTTAAGGATAAACGATGTTCAATCTGTGGGAAAGAAGTACAACCCTTACCCTACATCTGTAAGTATTGTGGGAAAGTTTTTTGTGTTGAACATAGACTACCGGAAAAACACAAATGTGAAAACCTTTCAAAAGTAATGGAAACAGTAAAAATTGTTAGGACCGAAGATTTACTTGAAGAGATAGCTGAATTTGAAAGAGCAAGAAAAACTTTAAGGAATCCGTTAAGAAAACTTGGTGAAAAGTTAAGGTTTGGTAAGAAGTGAAGTTTAAAGCCTTTTTGAAAAACTTTTTCGAGATATTTCTTAGAATGGAGAGGACTCGTGAAGTTAAACTTGCATGTCCAAGATGTGGAAGTTTAAAAGTTTATCCTTCAAGTTGGCTTAATGGATGGTTAACACCACCCCAATATGTTTGTGAAAAATGTGGTTACAAGGGACCTATTCTCATGAAAATTGAAGACAAAGATTAACTGTGAACTAAACTTTAAATTTTCTAGTCTGTTGTGACTATGAGGCTTCTGTTTTCTGCCAACATGGTTGCGATCTTTTTTCTGGCATTTTCTAAACATCTCCATATGGTTCCTCTTGAGATTCCCATTTTCTTAGCGGCTTCTTCTTGGGTTAATCCTTCATAAAAAACAAGTCTAAAAGCTTCAAATTCATCATAGGTTAGATAGATGGGTAAGGTACTTGTTAAGGGAGAACCATCTGGACCAAGAGGAACAAATCTGATAACCATGGGTTTTACGTTTATGAATCGAGGCTTCATCGGTCTACCAGGTCCACGCCAACGACGTCTCCATTCCCACATTTGTCTCCACTTTCAAAATTCTTTCAAAAGTGTTTATCTTAAAACATAAAATATATCTATGTTTCTCCCTTAACTCAGAGAACTTAAGATTTTTTCCCATATATCTTTTATCTTTTTTGAAGCTTTAGATTCACTTGAATATTCAACAACGGGTTTTCCTAAGGTTAAGGCTTCAACAACCACAGGGTCAAAGGGTATTTCCCCAACAAATTCAACATCAACTGTACTACAAAACTCACGAATCTTTTTAGTGTTTTCTAGGTTAAGGTCATACATGTTTATGAGGGTCAGTGTTTTTAGTCCAAAATGTTGGGTTAAACTTAAAATTCTCTGTAAGTCGTGCAACCCAGACATTGTCGGTTCTGTAACGACCAATGCAAGGTCAACGTTTCCAAGAGAAGCAATAACCGGACAACCTATACCTGGAGGACCATCTATCAAAACAAATTTTTTGTTTTCTTCTTCAGCTATCTTTTTTGCATGGTCTCTAACCAGACTGACCAGTTTACCTGAATTTGACTCAGCAATGTTTAGTTTTGCATGAACCATGGGGCCATATTTTGTTTCTGAGATAAAAAGATAACCTGAAATTTTTTCTTTAAGACTAACCGCATTTGCAGGACATACATAAACACAAACACCACAACCTTCACAAAGAAGCGGGTCTACCTGATAATTTTTTATCGCATTAAATCGGCATGCTTCTTTACATGTTTGACAACGAACACATTTTTCAGCATCGATTACTGCAACCTTTGAGCCCATAAACTCATGTTTTTCTTTTATGTTTGGTTTTAGAAGAAGATGTAGGTTGGATGCATCAACATCACAATCTGCAACAACAAGGTCTTGGCTTAAGACCGTGAAAGATGCAACTAAAGTTGTTTTACCAGTTCCACCTTTCCCACTTATAACAACTATTTGTTTCATTCTTTTACACTTTTTTCTATGGTTTTAAAGAGGTTTAGAAACATGTTTTTCCATTCCGGTATTCCTTGGATAAGGGGAACCCCGCTTGAGTAAAGTTCTGCTATTTTTTTGTTAAAAGGAATTTCAAGTAGGATGGGTATTCCTTCTTTTTTACAGTATTCATACACATCGTTACCACCAATACCAGCTTTATTTATCAGAACTCCAAATTTAATGTTCATTTTTCGCACAGTTTCAACCATGAGTTGTAAATCATGTAACCCAAAAGGTGTAGGTTCGGTTACAAGAATACAGTAGTCACTTCCGTTGATGGAAGCAACAACCGGACATGAAGTCCCGGGTGGAACATCGATGACCACTATTCTATCTAGGGAAGCTTCTTTTTTTACTTCGTCTATCACTGGAACTGCTCTTGGTTCTCCTACTGTTAACTCTCCATAAACTACTTTTAGGTCTCCAGAAAAGCCTTTTTTAATAACACCTAACTCTCTTTTTTCTTCTGTTATTGCTTTTTTAGGACAAACAAGAACACAACCACCACAACCATGACACAGCTCCGTAAAAACCATAACTTTTTTTGCAACCACAACTATTGCATTGTATTCACAAAACTCTGAACATTTTTTACAATAGTCACAAAGTTTTTCGTCGATTTTTGGTACCGGAACATAAACTGGTTTTGTTTCTTCTATGGTTGGTTTTAAAAAAATATGAACATTAGGTTCTTCAACATCACAATCCAAAAGTTGACTGTTTTCTAGGGCTAAAGCTAAATTGACAGCTACCGTTGTTTTACCAGTTCCACCTTTTCCACTTGCTACTGAAATTATCATTTTGATACAGCCATCAACATGTTGGTTCCCTAATGTCTATGCATCCTACAAACATTTTCATCCGTAGCTTCTTGAAGTCTTCCTGCTTGCCATGCTTGAATTGCTTCTCTTACGGTGCCGGTTGCACCAATGTAAACTTCAATTCCATGTTGCTCAAACATTTGAACGGCACGTGGACCTAGGTTTGAGCAGAGTATTACTTCGACACCAAAGTTCGTTAAGATTTCTGGTGGACGACCTCCACCACCAAAATGTTCACTGGTGTTTGGAACAACTTTTACTTCGTTTGTTTTTAGGTCTACTATCGTAAAAGTTGGGGCTCTTCCAAAGTGTTCACAGACATAATCATCTAAACCATTCCAACCTAATGTTGGGATACAGACCTTCAAACTTTTATCCCCACTTCTTCTGGAAAAATCACGTATCAACTCAAAAAGTTTTCTTCTTTTTATCCTTTCAAGTTCTGGTTCTTCCATTTTTGGTCCTTCTATAGGAAGTGTTTCACATCATCGTTGAGAGTTAAGGTATGTTAGACTTTTGCAGTAGATACTTCAATAAAGCTTTGACACAACGTTACGTTTACTTTCATGATTGTCTTCCTTGGCTGTTTATTGTTTTTTAAGTTCTTCGATTCTTTTTCTTATTTCTTCAAGTTCTCGTTCAAGGTTTTTTGCTTGGTCTTCAAGCATGGTTATTTCTTCTTCTCTGGGTATTGTTGGAAAACTCCATGGAGTTATAGGTCCATAGATACCTGTCCACCACCATCGTGGAAGCCATGGAAACCATCTACAACGCCACCACCAACCAAACCATGGAAGATAGTATCCATAGTAGTATGCGTAGGGGAAGAAAAACCATCCCCAAGGACCTAGACCGAAAGGCATGTTTTACCACCGTTTTTTGTGGAATTTTTGTTCTGTTGATTATGTGCATTTGCATAAAAATATATTTTTCGGTTAACCTAACAATTATACCAAACAACTTGTAAGGGAGCTTGTATGGAAAAAACTTTTTCAACCGTTTATGGTCCAGTTTTTTCCTGGCGGTTAGGATGGTCTCTTGGAATCGACCCTATCACACCCCCAAAAACTTGTACCTTTGATTGTGTATACTGTCAATTAGGTAGAACCATTAAGAAAGTTTCAAAACCAGAAGATGTTTACCATCTAGTTGATGTAGAAACAGTTTGTAAGGATTTAAAAAGAACCCTAAATAAAATCTCCCTAGAATCCTTAGACTATGTAACATTTTCAGGGTTTGGAGAACCAACCTTAAACTTAGAGATAGGTAGAATGGTTGATTCTGTCAGAAAACTTGTAAAAGATAAACCTATAGCTATCCTCACAAATGCTTCCCTTCTAAATCGTGAAGATATAAGAAAAAACCTTGAAAAAATGGATTTTGTAGTTGCTAAGTTAGATGCAGCAAACCAAAAACTTTTTGAAATCATCAACCGTCCTTCAGGAAACTTAAGATTAAACTCGATAGTGGAAAATCTAAGAATTTTAAGACAAAAAACAACGGTTAGGATAGCTATTCAAACAATGCTTTTTAAATCAACCAAAAACAAAAACTCATTTACCAAATTATCCATCCTAAAAAACTTAGCGAAACTTATAAAAACGATAAAACCGGATGAAGTTCAGTTAAATACCCCAAGAAGACCTCCTGCTGAAAGCCATATTTCCCCATTAGAACCACATGAGATGAAAAAGATTGCTGAAAAGTTTAAGATGTGGTTAGATGGAACCAAAGTTATAACTCCATACACCCCGATTAAACCAAAAAGAAGTTCAAAAAAACGGGAAGTTACAAGTCTGGAGCTTTTAGAAGTTTTAAAACGTAGACCATGCTCCATAGAAGACTTAACCAAAACTTTTACAGTTTCATCTAAAACTGTTAGGCTTTATCTTGAGAACCTAATTAAATCTGGGAAAGTTACTGTTAAACGTTTTTATGGTAAGGAATACTACAAAGCTAAGTGATTACAAGGTTATTTACGTCAAAGTATCTTTTTAGAAGCTGTCTGATTCTTCCAACTCTTTCGCCACCCTTACCAATCGCAAGACCTTTATCTTTCTCTTCAACCTTTACCACAACTATCTTCTTTTTGTCAAGTTTTTCAACCACACGAACTTCCTTGATCTTTGCTGGAATAAAAGCATTCCTTATAAAATCTTGAATATTGTCAGCATACTCTATAATTTCGATTTTTCGTCCAGTAGCTTTCCTCAAAAGTTTTATTTTAAACCCATTTTTTCCAACAGCAAGCCCTGCTTCGTTTTCCTTTGTTATAAAGGTAATTTTGTTTAGATGGTTGTCGATTATACAGTCCTTAGCCGCAACCCCGGTTATACTTTCAAACAAAGCCATGTAACGTATTTCATTAGCTGTTAACTTAATTTTACTTGTCGTCATTTATTTTTCACCATTTTTAGGATTTCTGAGTCTCCAGGGTCTCTAACCACCATAACTGAAATTGGAAAGGGTTTTTCGCATACAACTCTAAGGTCTAAACTTGAACCATTATATTGTAGGACGGGGATACCTGAAATTTTTGCGTAGTGACGAATTTTTTCTTCTCTTTCACGTGGAAGATTTTGTGTTAAAATTACAAGTTTTGCTTTACCACTTCTTAAAATCTCCAAACTTTCCTTAAAACCGTAGGTTACCTTACCCGTTCTTGTTGTGATTAGGAGAGCCCTATCCAAGTCCATCTACTTCACCTGGGAAGACTTTGTTGGAGGGGTTGTCATGTAAAGTTCAACTGTTCCCGTACCTACGGGGACCATTTGTCCACAAATAACGTTTTCCATAACACCAGTTAAAGCATCTTCTTCACCTTTAACAGAAGCATCAATCAATGTGGGAACGGTTATTTCGAAGGCAGCTCTTGCAAGAACACTTGCTTTTTCACCACTTATACCGTGTCTTCCGATCTGCATCACTTCACCTTCAAGAGTCATCATATCTGCAACAAGCATGATATGTCGGATATCAACATCTAAACCTTGTTCTTCCAGAACACTTTTCATTTCACGAATTATAGCATTCCGAGCAGCTTCTATACCTAAGGTTAAAGCTATTTCATGGATGTTGTTGGTGGTAGTCCTTGTTGGGTCTACACCACGAACTTTCAAAACTTTAGCTAGGTTTGAACCATCTGTCTGGATTATCCATTCACCATTGTCGTAGGTTACCAAAGCTCTACGAATACTGGGGATACCTTTAACTCGGAGAATTTGAACCTTATCAAATATTTTTGGAAGTAATTCGGGGTCATCTGGTTTAATGTTTATGGTGACCGTTCCACCTTTCTTTGTAACTTTTACCTTACAGTTTGGAATGTTTATTGCATTTTCAAGTTCTTCTTTAGTTAAACCTCTTTCTTCCATTGTTGATTCTGGAACCTTAACTACAACCAGTTGACTAACATGGTCTATATAAATACTTGAAGCTATATCTCCAAGAGTTGTATGAACAAGTTCTTTGGCTATTTGTGTTGCTTTTTCACGGCTTTTTCTGTATTCTTCGGTAAGGTAAACATTCATGATGGGTGTTGAAGGTACTCTTCTAGCATCCACTATCTCTATTATTCTTGGAAGCCCTAAGGTAACGTTTCTCTCCTTTACTCCTGCAAAGTGGAAGGTTCGAAGGGTCATTTGAGTTCCAGGTTCACCTATCGACTGAGCTGTAACAATCCCTCCGGATTCGCCTGGTTCTATCTTGGCTTTTCTATAATCATCCACGGTTGTTGAAATAACAAGGTCGACACCTTCTTTTGGAAGGTTTGCTTGTGGAAGACTTTTTTTCAATTCTTCAACAAGTAATGGTGGGATTTCATCTTTTACTTCTTTAATTTGCTCGTTTATGTATTCTTTAGGAGCAGGTTTACCTTCTTTAACGACAAGTTTTACTCTCTCAATAAGCCTCTGAATGTTTACGGCTTTTCCATGGTCACTTTTTGCCGGGTCTACACCGTCTTCACCATACTTAAACTGTACAATTTGACCTGTTGCTGTTCTTACGGTTTCATCATACTCAACCTTTACATCTTGAAGTGCATTGATTAAACGTCTTTGCATGTAACCACTTTGCTGGGTTCGAACAGCTGTATCCACTAACCCTTCTCTTCCACCCATAGCATGGAAGAAGAATTCAGTAGGAGATAACCCATCTCTGTAACAGGAATATACAAATCCTCTAGCTTCTGGGCTAGGGTCTCCGGGTTTAAAGTGGGAAAGAGCACGGTCTTTGTATCCTCGAATGATCCTTTTACCTCTTACTGACTGTTGACCAACACAGGCAGTCATCTGTCCTATGTTTAAACTTGACCCCCTGGCACCTGTACGAGTTGTTATACTCCCACTGTTATCCATTCCAAAGTATTGGTTTGCGTATTCTCCACAATCATCTCTAGATTTTGCAAGTTCATTCATAGCGTAGATTTCAAAGGAATCTTCTAAACTTTGACCTGGAAGTCTTGGAAGTACCCCCATGTTAAACTGTTGAATTAGTTCACCTATCTTCTTCTTTGTCTCTCTTATTCTTTTCTCTATTTTTGCTTTTACTTCTTCGGATATATCCAATTCATCGAGTGAGTAAGAGAATCCTTTCATGGAAAGGTAAGTGTTTACAAATTTGGAAAGTGAATTTAAGAATTTTTTCGCTTCTTCAGAACCATATTCCTTAACGATCCTGTGTAAAATACTTTCAGATTTTTCAGCTCCAATAGAGTTCCTATCTATTACACCACAAATTAGTTTTCCATTTTTTACGACAACATAAGCATCATACTCACATTCTTCACGTTTACATTTTGCACAACCAACACAGATACTTGCCCTAGCAACATGATTTAATCCCTTTGGTAGAAGAATGCTAAAGATATCCTTACCCGACCAAAGAGGTTCAGGTTTCTTGATGGTGGGTTCGGGTAGTTCTCCTTCATAATTTATGGCTGTAAGTAAATTACATACTTCTTCTTTCTTTAGGTATGTTGATTTTCTGGTTAGAAGATAGGCACCTGTAATAAAGTCCCTTATTGCACCAATGATAGGTCCACCATATCTTGGTGACAAAATCTGGTCTTGAACTTGCATCAAAAATCTTGCTTCGGTTACAGCTTCTTCGGTCTGAGGTACATGAAGGTTCATTTCGTCTCCATCAAAGTCAGCGTTGTAGGGTGGACATACACAAAGATGAAGTCTAAAGGTTTTGTATGGAAGAACTTTCACCCGGTGAGCCATCATAGACATTCTGTGGAGGGAAGGTTGTCTGTTGAATATTACAATATCCCCATCCATGAGGTGTCTTTCAATTATGAAGTGGGGTTGAAGGTTTTCAGCTATCTTATCTCTATCGGCAACAAACTCCAACCTTATTCTTTTACCGTCGGGTCTTATGACGTAGAGAGCACCAGGATATTTGTCAGGTCCGTTTTTGACAAGTTGCTTCATCTGTTCAAGGTTCCATTCAGTTACGATTTCAGGATAGGTTAACCGCATAGCAATATCAAGAGGAACTCCTACTTCATCGATACTAAGGTTTGGGTCTGGAGATATAACTGTTCGAGCGGAAAAATCAACTCTTTTACCTGAAAGGTTACTTCTAAATCTTCCTTCTTTCCCCTTAAGTCTTTGAGATAGAGTCCTTAAAGCCCTACCCGACCTATGTCTTGCGGGGGGGATCCCTGAAGTTTCGTTGTCAAAGTAGGTTGTTACATGGTACTGGAGAAGGTCTGAAAGTTCTTGGAAGATAAGAGGTGGAGCTCCACCTTCCAACGCATACTCTTCTAACCTTCTATTTATCCTTATAATGTCAACAAGTTTATGGGTTAAGTCATCTTCAGACCTTATCCCGGATTCCAACATAATTGAAGGTCTAACGTTAACTGGTGGTACAGGAAGGACTGTTAAAACCATCCATTCAGGTCTTATAGCTGAAGGATCGTACCCAAGTAATTTTAGGTCTTCATCGTTGATCAATTCAAGTCTTGCTCTTATAGTTGAAGGGTCTAAAGGTTTAACTCCTTCTTCAGTGTGTTCAAAAAAGTTTGTGGGTTTACCATATTCAACCGGGTTTTGTCTTTTCATACAATGTGGACATACACTAGTTTTCTTTGCTTCATGTCGAATTTCTTCATAAATCTTGGTAGGTTCAGTACCCATCTCAGCTTCGGCTTCTTTAATCTTTACCTTATACTTCTCAATTTTTTCTGGTGAAAGAAGGATTCTTCCACATTCTCTACAGAAAACATTTAGAAATTCATGGATATATTTTACAAATCCAACATGAATGATGGGTGTTGCAAGTTCAATATGACCAAAATGTCCTGGACATCTTATAGCAGTGTTTCCACAAGTTTTACATTTTGTTCTAGGTTCTAGTGTTCCTAATCTTTCATCCATCAAACCTGAAGCTATAGGTGCCCCATCTTCATCGTAAGTATCTGCTTCCTTAATTTCAACCACAGAATATTTTCTTATTTCTTGAGGTGAAAAGATACCAAACTTTATTTTTTTGATTGCTTTGGTTGTTTCTTCTTCAAAAATTTCTAAGGACATTACACTTTTTCCTCCAAGACCAGTCTTGGAGTTATACATAAACTCATAAGTTCTTGAAGCAAAAGTTTAAACGCATAAGATACGGTAACAGGTGAAACCACAGCTTCGTCTCCACAAATGTTACATGTATACTTACGTTGTCTAGCATCATAGTAAGCAATAAGGCCACACTTTTCACATACATACATCAAAAACCTGTCAGATTCATCGAGTAGACGGTTCTTGAGTAAGACAGCCACACCATGTCCTATCAGACAGTCCCTTTCCATCTCACCAAATCTTAGACCTCCACCTCTTGCTCTTCCTTCGGTTGGTTGTCTGGTTAACATTTGAACTTGACCTCTAGACCTTGCATGCATTTTGTCAACAACCATATGATGAAGTTTCTGATAATACACTACACCAACAAAAACATCTGCTTCAAATTTTTCACCTGTAACCCCATTGTAGAATGTTTCTCTACCACCATGATGGAATCCAAACTCATGTAGAAGTTTTCTTAGGTCTGCTGGTTTTTCGTTTGCAAAAGCTGTACCATCTACAGGTCTTCCAGTTACCGCTGCAACTTTACCAGCTATGGATTCCATAAACTGACCAAGAGTCATTCTTGAAGGAAACGCATGTGGATTTATGATTATGTCTGGAACTATTCCGTCTTCAGTGAAAGGCATATCTTCTGGAGGAACAAGCATTCCGATAACACCTTTCTGACCATGTCGGGAAGCAAATTTGTCTCCAAGTTCAGCCTGTCGGTCATCTCTAACTCTAACCTTTACGATTTTACTTCCTTTAGCAGTACTTGTCACAATAACTTCATCCACAATTCCTTTTTCTGAAGGTCTCATGGTTATTGATGTGTCTCTTCTTGTTGGGCCGTGAACTTCAAACTCCTTGTATTCTTCAAGGAATCTTGGGGGACTTGTTCTTCCAACCAGTACATCGGAACCATGAACTTCAGTTTCAGGACCGACAATTCCATCAGGTTCTAAGGTTCTATAATAATGTTCTCCCCTAAATCCTATGGTACCAGGTTCAGGAATCTCAAACCGGTCTTTCTCTCCACCAAGATATTGTTTTGCTTCAGCTTCGTAGATTCTGTAGAAGGTTGACCTGCCCAATCCTCTTTCAATGGAAGCCTTGTTAAAAACTAGGGCGTCTTCCATGTTGTATCCTTCAAAAGACAAAACTGCAACAATACAGTTTTGACCGGAAGGTCTCTCATTATATCCGATTATTTCCATGGGTTTGGTTTGAACAAGTGGTTTTTGTGGATAATGTAAAATATGGGACCTTGAATCTGTTCTCAACGGGAAGTTTATAGCATAAATTCCCAAAGCTTGTTTTGCCATAGCTGCTTCGTAGGAGTTCCTTGGAGATTGATTATGTTCCGGATAGGGGATTAAGGAAGCACATATCCCTAAAATTGCATAAGGAACAATTTCAAGATGGGTATGTTCAGGTGTTAAGTCTTCAAGAGTTAAAGCAATGTATGCATTTTCTTCTTCATCTGCATCCAAGTACTCAATTATACCGTTTTTGATGAAGTAATTCCAGTCGATCTCACCATTTTTCAGTCTTTCAATGTCTTTTGGTTGAAGTTTAGGTTTACCATTTTCAACTATAATCAGAGGTCTTCTAACTCTACCAGCATCACAATTTACATAAACTTCCCGAATAACACCCAAAGGAGAAATATGTTCATATAATGCAACATTAACTTCAGGACTAAGTTTCCCGCTTCTCCTAAGTTCCCTTAAAGTTTTTACAAGGTTGTAAGGGTCACTACAATAACCTATATGACCATCAACAAAAACTTTAGCTCCTTCAGCCCGAAGCTGTGGTGAAGCTTCAGTTTGGTCGACAAAACCTAAACTTTCAAGTAAAGGTTTAATTTCATCAAGACTTATTCCAACCGAGATGGAAGCTGCAAGAGCAATGTTTTTTACAAGTCCACAGTTTGAACCTTCAGGTGTTTCGTTTGGACAAAGCCTACCCCAATGGGTTG
>CAZNLG010000012.1:0-7017 GCA_964573765.1 uncultured Candidatus Bathyarchaeia archaeon
TGGTTTGTTTTTTGGATACTCTTCTACACTCTTGCCATAAAATTTTTTGGAATAGGAATATAGACACGTTTACATTTGGGAAGACTGTTCTTTTTTGTTTCTTATCTCTTCCAGAAGATTTGACGTAGAAACATGATGAACCAACTCGTACCATGCAGAGAAAAATCCCCTGTCAAACTCTGACCCTATAAGGTTTTTTGCTTTTTTTTCAAATTCCTTTTTTAAGTTTTGAAGATAAGATTTGTCTGGAGGTAACCTATTTATAAATGTATAATTGTCATCTTTGTTCTTGTAAGCTAACAAAATTCCTTCTAAAGCTAAAATGTACCCTTTATCCCAATGAGAATTTGAAGCTTTCTCCCTTATTTTGTTTAGAACCCTTTCAGCTTCAGCAAAGTCTCTGTTTAACGTTAATTCGTAGAATTTTCTAGTAAGAATTTTTGGTATCAGTTTTAAACGCCCTACTCCTGTTTTTTATCCGTTGGAACATCTTCGATACCTTTCTCGGTAATCCTAAAAAGACATTCCCTACCTTCTGGAAGAGAAGGACTTACAACTAATCTTGCAATTTTAATTCCAGGAGTTGAAGCTTTTCTCAAGAAAACTCTGGTATGGCTTGTGTGGGCTAGAATATGTCCACCTGTTGGCTCTATATCCATGAAGAATGAGTCGGGTTTAGCCATGACTTGGTTTGTTACAAAGGCAACAGCATTAAAGGCTCTGGATAATCTCACAAGCTTATGTAAGTGTTTTTCAAGTCTTTGTTGTCTTTCAGCAAGCATTTCCCTACCTACGTACTCACTTCTAAAATGAGCGATCAAGGAATCTATGATCACAAGTCTTATATTATGCTCTTTAAATTGAGCATCCGCATTGTCCAGTAGATACATTTGGTGGTCTGCGGTTAAGGCTTCAGCATAAACTATTCTACTTAAGACTTTATCTTGGTCTAAGTTGTAACGTTTAGCTATTTGAACTATTCTTTCAGGTCTGAAACTGTTTTCAGTATCGATGTAGAGAGCTCCACCATTTAGTCCTCCTTCTTCCTTTGGAAGCTGAACAGTAACACAAAGTTGATGACATAACTGAGATTTTCCACTTCCAAACTCTCCGTAAACTTCAGTTATCGATTGGGTTTCAATTCCGCCTCCCAAGAGTTCGTCAAGTTTCTTACTTCCTGTTGTAAGTTTTTCAACGGTTCTACGTATCTTCATATATTCATCAGCCCTCATGAAGGGGACTGAAATTATATGTTTTCTTGCTTCCGTGATTATTGAGTAGGCAGTCTTCTCACCTAGAAACTGAGTTAGCTCTTTAAGGCTTGCGGTTGCTAAAGATTCTATGGTTGAATATCCCATCTTTCGAAGTTTTTCAGCTGTTGCTGGACCTACTCCCGGTATATCTTCAAGGTTTCTATATCTTACTTCAGGTTGGTTGTGTACGTTGGTATTTTCCTTCAAGGAAACATCTCCTCAAGAAATTTTCCTATCGTACTATTATTTAAGAACTGTTGAATAAAGTTAAAGGGGAGAGATAGATGAAAATAAACTAAGGTTAAATGGTGAGTTAACCGTGAAGGTAAATCTTCAAACATTGGAAGAAGTTGGATATGAACTTTTACGTAGAGCAGCCATAATACTTCCACAAGATGTTAAACAAGCGTTAAAGTCTGCTTATGAAGAAGAAACTTCAGAAACAGCAAAGACCGAATTAAGAAACATTTTAGACAACATTGAAAACGCTGAAAGGATGGGTAAACCTCTATGTCAAGATACTGGGATAGTTTCCTTCTACATAAGGTCCAGGGAGATCCCTAACTTTGGGGAGTTGAGTAGGGCTTTGGAAAAAGCCACCGTAGAAGCAACAAAAAAGATTCCTCTTCGACCCAATGCTGTTCATCCGTTAACAAGAAAAAACACAGGAAACAATGTTGGAAACCACATACCAAACATAAATTGGCTTTATGAAGACATAGACCACATGGAAATTACAGCTTTTCTTAAGGGGGCTGGTTCTGAAAACATGAGCGCTTTATCCATGATACCTCCCGGACTTGGGGTAAGAGGAATAAAAAAATTTGTTGTGGAAACGGTGGTTAAGGCTGGAGGTCAACCATGTCCACCTATTGTTGTTGGGGTTGGGATAGGTGGAACCGTTGATTTAACCTATAAACTTGCAAAATTAGCTCTTCTCAGACCGACAGGGTCAAGAAATCCTGATGAAGAAGTTGCAAAACTTGAAGATGACTTACTTAAACTTGTTAATCAAACTGGAGTTGGACCTATGGGGCTTTGGGGAAAAACTACAGCCTTGGATGTAAGGATCGAATGTGCTCATTGTCATACAGCAAGTTTACCTGTTGGTATAAACATTCAGTGTTGGGCTGATAGAAAAGCAAAAGCAAGGATCAACTCTGACGGGTCTGTGGAATATTTGGGGTGAGAAAAATTATGGTTGAATATAGGTTAACAACACCTATAAAAGAAGACGATGTAAAAAAGCTTAATGTTGGAGATATTGTATATGTTACGGGTTTGATTTTTACTGCAAGAGACCAAGCCCATCGAAGAATTCTTGAATATGTTGAGAAAAAAATTAAGCTTCCTGTAGACTTGGATGGTGCAGTTATTTTTCATGTTGGGCCTCTAATGAAAAAGGAAGACGAAAGATGGGTTGTTGTTTCTGCTGGACCTACCACAAGTACAAGGATGAATCTAACCACACCCAAACTTTTGGAAAATTTTAGGGTTAGAATTATCATTGGAAAAGGTGGGATGAGTAAAGAAGTTGTTGAAGCTTTAAAACGTTGGGGAAGTGTCTATTGTCATTTTACTGGTGGTGCAGGGGTGCTTGCTGCAAAAAACATCGTGAAAGTAGAAGGTGTTGAATGGCTTGACTTAGGTATGCCGGAAGCACTTTGGAAGCTTAGAGTGGAAAACTTTGGACCCCTAACTGTAACCATAGATTCAAAGGGAAGAAGCCTCTATGAAGAAGTAAACAGAAAAGTGGAAGAAAACTTAAAAAAGATACATCAACAGATAGGTTAAAACCTTTTTTACGGGGAATCATGTTTTATTATCGCTGAGTTCATTTACCAGAAACCCTAAAAATATTTTTTAGAGTTTGACATGTCGGTTTTAAGTTATGAAAACCCACAGCTTGAAGATGCATCCTCAATACTTCGGGAATCTTTATCTAAACACTTAATGGTTGTTATACTTGGAAATTGTAGGGTTGATTATGAAGGAAGAGCTTCTTCAACTCTTGAATGGGGAGACCGTCTGGTCATTTTTAAAGCTGACGGCTCGGTTTTAGTTCATAGACCTGTAGGTTATGAACCTGTAAATTGGCAACCTCCCCAATGTATTTTCCAAGTTGAAGTTTTAGAAGGAAAACTTAAAGTTAAAGCTTCAAGACTTCATCCAAGAGAAACCCTACACATTTTTTTCAGTAAAATATACCATTTGTTAACTTCAAACATGGTAGACCATGGAGAATTTTTTCTCCATGTTTCTGAGTTTGACATGAAAAAAGCTATTTTAATTTCCCCGAGCCTTGTTGAAGAAGGTTTTCGTCCTCTATCATCTGAAAAAGGATTGGATGAATCAGGTTTTGTTGATGTGTTAGGTGAAGATGTAAACGGAAATCTGGTTGTGGTGGAGATTAAAAGAACTTCCATCGGAAAAGATGCTGTTTTTCAACTTGAACGTTATGTTAAAGCTTTAGAGAAGAAAGTTAGTAGACCTATTCGAGGAATTTTGGTTGCACCTGAAATCCAAAAAGAAGCACAATTACTGGCGGTGTCAAGAAGGTTTGAATTTAAACCGTTGTCCTTAAGAAAATGTTACGAAGTTCTAAAGTTGGACAAAACAAGGAAGCTTAATGAATTCTTGGTTTAGAAGGTTGTTTAAGTTGAAAAAACTGTTTTTGGAAGTTGAAAAGAAAAAGGATACAAAAAACTTTTACAACATGATAGCAAACTCTTATGACCTTTTGTATGGTCAGGAGCAAATTGAAAAATACAAGTTAACAATAAAACTTGGAAACATTGAATTTAAGGGAAAATTGTTGGATGGAGGTTGTGGGTCTGGGCTTTTTGAAGAAACATTTAAAGAAAAAACAAAAAACTGCCTAATTTTTGGTGTTGATATTTCTAGAAAGCTTTTAGATAAAGCTAAACAGAAAACGGTTAACCAACCAAACGTTTTTTTAGTTTGTGGAGACTTAGATTACCTACCCTTCCCACCGGATATGTTTGATTTTTGTGTGGTATTTACCGTACTTCAAAATCTTCCAAACCCAAAATTAACCTTAAAGGAAATTAAAAGAGTATTAAGAAAAGAAGCATGTCTTATTGCAACCTATCTTAAAACAAAGATTAGTTTAGAAGGATTTAGGTCTCTTCTTCAGGAAGCTGGGTTAAAAGGGGAAATTTTAGATAAACAAAAAGTAAACGAGTACATAGCAATCTACAGAAACAGTTAAACTTTTCTCCATCAAATTTTCCCGATTCTTTGAACCATTTTAGGGTCGTTTTTAATAACTGGATGATTTGGGTCTACCAAGATTACTTCAAACCATTTGTATTTTCCATCTTCCCATATCCAATAACTGTTTAAAACCTTAAGGTTTGGATATTTTTTTTCAACCCTTTCTTCAGCTATTTGTTGTAAACTTTTTGCAGGAGTAAACTTCAGAACACCCATTTTTTTCTGTCTTCTTCCGGCGCGGGGTCTTTTCTTTCTTAGTCCACCACGTCTAATTCTAACTCTAACAACAACAAAACCTTGTTTAGCTTTGTAACCTAAAGCTCTGGCTCTATCAAGTCTTAATGGTTTTTCAACTCTTACGATAGCCGGTCCTTTACGCCATTTTATTGCCCTTTGACGAATTAACTCTTTTAAACCTGACTTGCTTGGAACCTTCCAAAGTTCCCTCAAATATTTGTACATAGCCAAGGTTGTAACCCCATATACATGAGCGTATATACGAAGGTGATTATTAAGCTTGCTTGGGGTTGATAAAGATTTTTGTTTAACAACTTTAAATTTTAGAAACTAGTTTATGTTATGCGAAGCTCAACTACTTCCGAGGTTTACCGAAGATGGTTAATTATAACGAGGTCGGGTTAAAAGTTGGTCTTGAAATTCATAGGCAACTAGATACTCAACATAAGCTTTTCTGTGAATGCCCAACTAAACTTTTTACCGATAAACCGGAAATCGTGTTTACCAGACGGTTACGTCCAACCCAATCTGAACTTGGTCAATTTGACCCTGCAGCATTGTTTGAATTTCGGAAGGGTAAGGTTATTGTTTATGAAGCTAACAGGGAAACTTCATGTTTGGTAGAAGCAGATGAAGAACCACCACATAACCTAAATCCTGAAGCTATCCATATTGCTCTACAGGTTGCATGTATTCTTAACTCAAAGATTGTTGAAGAAATTCATGTTATGAGAAAAACCGTTATTGATGGTTCAAACACTTGTGGGTTTCAGAGAACATGTGTTGTTGCTTTGGGTGGTTTTTTGGAAGTTGAAGGAAAAAGAATTCCAATCCAAACGATATGTTTGGAAGAAGATGCTGCAAGAAAGATGGGTGAAGACGAAGAAAAAATTGTTTACAGGTTAGATAGACTTGGTATACCCCTCATAGAAGTTGCAACAGCACCAGTTATTACCACACCGGAAGAAGCTGGGAAAGTTGCATTAGCTATCGGAAAAATTTTAAGAAGAACTGGTTGGGTTAAGAGAGGTTTAGGTTCGATTAGACAAGACCTAAACATCTCTATCCGTGAAGGGGCATTAACCGAAGTTAAAGGTGTTCAAGAATTAGAATTAATTCCAAAGGTTGTTGAATATGAAGTTCAAAGACAACTTATGCTTCTAAAGATAAAAGAAGAGTTGAAGAATCGTGGGTTAACCGAAGAAGAACTTACGGAAAAATTTTTTGACCTAACAGAAATCTTTACGGATACTAAGAGTAAAGTGGTCAGGAAAGCTTTAGAGCAAGGGGGAAGAGTTTTAGCAGTTAAACTTCCAAAAATGGCTGGAATTTTGAAGATGGAGCTTAGCCCAAATCTTAGGTTTGGAACAGAACTTTCCAGTATAGCCATGTTCTATGGAGGTGTGGGGGGAATTTTTCATACGGATGAACTTCCTGGTTATGGGATAAGTCAAAAGGAAGTGGAAGAATTAAAGCGTAGATTGGAAATCTCAGAAGCAGATGCAGCTGTGTTGGTGGCTGATAAATTTGACAAAGCAAAAGATGCCTTAAAGGCTGTAGTTGAAAGAGTAAGAGAAGCCCTTAGAGGTGTTCCGGAAGAAACCAGAACAGCAAAACCAGATGGGACAACAAGATACATGAGACCAAGACCTGGAGCAGCAAGGTTGTATCCTGAAACTGATGTTCCACCTATACCTATATCTCAAGGTTGGATTGAAGAAGTGAAAAAAACACTTCCACCACCTTTAGAACAGGTTGTAGATAGACTTATGGAAGAGTTTAAAATAAACCGAAAACTTGCTGAACAGCTCGTTGACTCAGATTACCTAGATTTATTTAAAAGAATCGTGACGGAAACAACCGTACCTTCAACGTTTGTTGCAACAGCACTTACAGAAACTATGAAAAGTCTTGAAAGAAAAAACATTCCCGTTGAAAACCTTTCAAACGAACAAATTTTTGAAGTTTTTAAGCTGATAAGTGAAGGAAAAACTGCAAAAGAATCCTTTTCAGTTATCGTGGAATGGATGGCTAAAACGGGTGGTCAAGCCTTAGAAGCAATTCAAACGTTAGGTGTTCAAACTCTAACAACCCAAGAAGTAGAAGCAATCGTTAAGAGGAAAATTGAAGAAAATTTGGACTATGTAAGGAAAAACCCGGATAAAGCTTTTAACCATCTGATGAAGATAATCATGGGTGAACTTCGGGGTAGAGTTGAAGCTGGTTTGGTGGGGAAGATTCTTAAAAGTTCTTTGGAAAAGTTTTCGTAAAAAAACGTAAAAAAACGAAA
>CAZNLG010000012.1:7027-8550 GCA_964573765.1 uncultured Candidatus Bathyarchaeia archaeon
ATGGTGACCTAACCCTTGAAGGAGAAAACTTTGATGAAATATTTGAAAAACTAAAATCTTTACCGGAATGGTTGGATATCATAGAAGGACTGATTTTAAAGTCTGAAACTCCACAAACAAAAAAAGACCTACTAAAAGAAATCATCGAATATACAAGTGATGGGCCAGTTATAGCCTTACCAAGAGAAAAATTAAGTGACAAAGAAGCAATAGGTTTAATTCTTTTTGCAAGTGAACCCACCCCCCTTCAACCAAAGGAAGTTGCTCGACTTTTTGCACTTTCCGGTAGACTTTCAGTCGGGGTGGGGGCTAGACTAAGTGAACTTAGAAATGAAGGATTAATTGTGAAAGATGCTGGTGCTTATAGACTTACTGCGGCAGGTAGGTCTTGGGTGGAAAATCTTGTTTCAAGGTTAAAAGTGTCTGGGTGAGTTTGGTGGGTAGTCTTAAAGTTCATCTGGAGTATGGAGAAATAAAAGTAGATTTTGAAGGTTCACCGGAAGACGTGATAAAGTTCATAATGGAATTTATAGCCAAACATTATCCGGCTTATGAACTAGTGAGAAATTTAACCCTAACGGTTGACTTAGAAGATTTACTAAGAAAACTGGAAGGAATCATTGGTTTTTCTCCTGAAGGTGTTGTTATAACGATTCCAAAAGAAAAAGTCAGTAAATTAAGTATTCGAGACCAGATAGCCCTTCATCTGGTAAAAGTCTATGTTGGTAATCAGCTAAAAAAAATCGAAAAAGCTACACTTTCGGTTGATGAGCTTTTGAAGGCTATTGGTGGTAGGATAGGGGCTATGGCTGGTAGGTTAAGTGAAATGGTTGATGAAAATCTGGTTGAAAGAGTGGGTAGAGGAGAATACCGTATCACAACTTATGGTCTTAAACACTTCTCTGAAGCGATTCTTCCAAAGGTTAGACAAATTTGTGGGGTAGATTAAGTTGAATGAAGGAAAAATTATCCTAAAACTTAGAATCGGAAACAATGAAGTTCAACTAGAAGGTTCAAGACAAGATATCCTTGAAATGTTAGAAAAAGACCTCCCCCAAATCGTTGAAAACATTTCCAAAATTAAATTTGAACAACCTCCTTCTGGAACCGAAGTTTCATTTACCCCACAAGAAAAGCCTGCTGAACTTGGAGTTGAAGAACAATATCCATCAATCCAAGCTAAAAGTTGTTCAGAAGCTATTCTTGCTTTACTTTCAACTCCTTGGGGTAGGAAAAAACCTCGAAGTCTCTCAGAGATTAAATCAGCTTTAGAAGTAAATGCATTACATTATTCAGGGAAAGTTGTAGGGTTTACCCTTACAAGGTTAACCAAAAAACAGAAAGTTAGAAGGTGGAAAACAGAAGAAGGTTACGTGTACACGGTTGCAAGCTAAAAGGGACTTTTCCGGTGGAAAATCATGCTAAAGATGGATACGGATTTTGAAGAATTCCCCGAAAAACTTCTTAACCTAAGCTTTGAATCAATGGATACCATAGTAGGTAAAAAATTTGAAGTAATCAAC
>CAZNLG010000012.1:8560-14173 GCA_964573765.1 uncultured Candidatus Bathyarchaeia archaeon
AAAAAACATTAAACTTTGGAAGTGAAAACTTTAGCCTAACCAAACCCTCGGACCTTCGTAAAAAAATAGTTAAAATCTCTTCCCTAAACGATTATATCCAGGTTGTTGGAGTTGACGTTTCCTGTAGACGAGTAGGAAATACAAAGGAAGGAGTTCTTTGTGCTCTTAGAGGAACAGTTGTCTGGAAGAATGAATATGCTTACCAGTATAACAGGTATGGTCCATTTCTTTTCCACCTAACTGTAGAAGTTGAAAAAACATCAGAAGAAAACGAATTAGACATAAATCAACCTAGGTTAAGTTTTAATGAGAACCCAAACTCTATGGTGGGTAAAGTTCAAATTTTTGTTGAAAAAAACATTCAAAGATATGTTTGTAAAAACCTAAAAAATTCTATTATTTTACTGGATGGGTGTCTGTCTGTTCAAAACATAGACCAAGAAACACTTAATTTAGCTAGGAGAAATGGTAATAAGGTTTTAGCTTTTACCAAGAAAAGCGAAATACGTGTAAACGGAGAACCAATAACATCCCTTTTAAAAGACGAAACTCCCCCCTGTATCCTCCATTTAGACGAGTTTTTACCCTATGATTTTTGCCAAACAAGATTGGGTTGGGTTTTTGTAGTTAAACTTGCTGAAGGAAGTCTTGGATTTAGATTGGATGTTGATAAAGGATTACCAATCGAAGAAGCAATTAAAACTATCCAAAGACTTTTAGGTAACGAACTGGTTGTTCAAGGATACCCAGAAACCTTAAGGATAGCTCACACTCTATCGATCTTTACCAACCTAGAAATCCTTGCTATCCAACGTTTCCTGTCCAAAAAATACAACCTCAAAATCCAAAAACCAAGAAACGTAAGAAGAATGCTTTTTGGACCGTTTGGACAATGGGTGGACGATTGAATGCGGCTTTTTAAAAAAGAAAATGAAACAGTGCATGTTCTCTGCTTCCCGGATGAAGAAGTTGAAAAAGGAGATTATCTTGTGATTGAAGACTTTAAAAGTAAAAAAAGCCTTCTAGTTCAAGTTGTTGATATTCAATTTGTAAACTTTCCCGGTTTAATGGAGGACTTGCTTAGGGATAATCTAACAGAAACCAGTGTTTTTGGAGATGATTTTGACCCGCTCAACCTTGAATCTCAAATCATTCTACTTCGGGATGCAAGAATCCTTGTTGGTAAAATAAGATGCTCAATTGAAGGTAAGAAAATTAATATGAATGTTTCATGGCTTCCTTCAAGAACTTCTTCAAGAATCTACAAAATTGAAGTTGAAAAGCTTTTTGAACTCCTAAACCTAGGAAGAAAAAGACCCATAAAAGTTGGGGAGACAAAAAGAGGTTCAGAACTACTTATAGATGCAGAAGATTTGGATGGAGGTCTCTCCATCATCACAGGAAGAAAGGGAACTGGAAAATCTCACCTAGCTAAACTACTTATGCTTGGTTTGGTTGACCATGGAGCACCTTGTGTAGTTTTTGATGTAAACGGAGAGTATGTAAACTTGGGTTTTCATAAAAATGGGGAAAAAAACCAGTATTACGACAAGATTGTCGTTTTGGAACCGGGAAGAAATTTTAAGGTTAATCTGATGTATGTGGGAAAAAATGTTCTTACAAATATTTTGGCTTATGTTTTAGGTTTACCTGAAACATCTTTAAGGGAGTTTTTTAGAGTTTGGAATGAAACTCAAAAAACAGGTTTTGTAACTTTAAAGAAGATTAAAGAGTTTATAAGGATAAGTGACTTGAACGAACATGTAAAGGAAGCTATTTTATCAAGATTGTACATCTTGGAGAGTTTTAGCTTTTTTACAGAAGAAGACCAAATTTTAAAAGTTGAAGATGTCTTGGTTAAGATTTCTAACGGTGGGATTATTGTTTTAAATCTTAGTAGAGTTTCTTCACTTGAAAGAAAAATTGTTGTTGAATTTATGTTGGGAAAACTTGTTGAAATGCTACGAAAATGGATAGTTAAAGCTATTTTTCTTTTTGCTGAAGAAGCTCACCTCTACCTTAGAGAAACCTACTGGGAAGACATAGTTACAAGGATGAGACATCTTGGATTGTTTACAGTTTTTATAACAAATCAACCAGACTCTATTCAGGAAGATATTTACAGACAGGCTGACTCGATTTTTTTGTTTAACTTTAAAAACGAAAACGATTTAAACGTCATTTCCAAGGTTGCTAAAGTTGATGGAGAAACCATGAAGTCTATAGCAAACTCACTAGAACCTCATCATTGTTTAACCATCGGTCAAATAACCAGAGAAGTCCCCGTAGTGATAAAAATAAAAGAGTTAGACATAAAAACGATGGGGGAAACAAGAAAGTTTTTCAACTAAAAATTTTATGGGAAGATAAAAATGAAACCCTTTAGTTTTGTTCATCTAGCAGACCTTCATCTGGGATACATGCAATACAATCTGGTTGAAAGAAGGGAAGATTTCTCAAGGGTTTTTATGGAAGCTGTTGAAAAAACCCTCAAACTTAAACCATCCTTCATGATTCTAGCAGGAGATATTTTTGATAGCCCCCGACCTACAAACATAACTTTAGCAACAGCCATCCGAGAACTTAAGAAGCTTAGGGATGCAGGAATAAAGGTTTTTGCAGTTGATGGTTCCCATGACTTAGAACCCAACGTAATGACCGGAACCGTACTTGTTCCACTTCACAATGCAGGTTTAATCAGCTATCTTCCAAAACTTAAAGGATGCTCTTGGCAAGATGAAAACTGTTACATTTATGGAGTTCAAAGTTGTAGAAGTCTAAGAGAAGCAGACGAGAAAATATTTAAACAGTTAGAAGAAAACCCACCACAACCAAAACCAAACCTTTTTAACATATTTGTTTTTCATGGTGCCCTAGACAACCCCAAGTATACACCACCCTACCTTAAACCAGATGTTCGAGTAGAACATCTACCCGACGGTTTTAACTATTATGCAGGTGGTCATGTCCATGAACCTTCAATTCAAAAATTTAAAAACGGAATCCTAGTTTACCCAGGAAGTTTGGAGACAACCACCTATACAGAAGCAAAAATTCCAAAAGGATTCTACCACATAGAAGTTGAATCTCTACAAAATCCACCAAAAATTGAAAGAATAAACATAGAAAACACAAGAAAATTTGTGGTTGAAGAAAAAGACTTTTCAGGTCAACCGGTAGAAAAAATAATCGAAGAAGCTTCAAACCTACTCTCAAAAATAGATGTTGAAGAAGCCATCATCGTTTTTTTGTTGAAAGGAACCCTTCTTCCAGGTGTTAAAAAAAGCCAGATAGATGTTCCAAAAATAAGAAGTTCTGTTAAAAAGGCTTTACATGTTATGGTTTTAAACCAGATGGTTGAATCAGAACAGGTTAAATTAACACCCCCGTTAAAAGAAGCTAGGGAACTAAAAAGTTTAGCCTATGAATACTTCTTAAAAATGTTTAAAGAACAACGGTACCCAGAAGAGTTTTGCTTAAGAATAGCTAAAGTTGCTGTTGAGCTTCTAGACCCACTTTTAGCTGGAGATGAAGAAAAAGTAAAGACTATTCTGGAGGAAGCTGCAAAAAAATGATCATCCGAAAACTTACCTTAAAGAACATCAGGTCTCACATGGATTCTGTGGTTGAATTTGAAGAAGGATTCAACTGTGTTGTGGGTGGAGTTGGAGTTGGAAAAACTTCGATTCTCTTATCATTACATTTTGCTCTTTTTGGAGAACCCCTACACAGGTCTTACGAATACCTTCTCAGAGAAAATAAGAACAGAGGTCAAGTCACAGTTGAGTTTGAACATGGAGGAAAAACCTACAGACTTACACGAGCTCTAAAAAGAGAAAGAAACAGGATAGTTCAAGACACAAATGAACTTCGTCTTTGGGAAAACGAAAAGATTCTGGCCTGGGGAAAACTTGCCGCTGTCCAAGAACAACTCCAGTCTATAATCGGTATGGATAAAAAAATGTTTGAAGAGTTTGTCTGGATTCAGCAGGAAAAACTCAAAGAAATTTTAAACATGACACCTTCGGAAAGACAAAGGATACTTGATGAGTTGTTTGGTTTTTCAAGTTTTCAGAAAGCTTGGGAGCGTTTATTACCCTACCAACGCCATTACCAAGCCATTAAAGATACACTTGAAAGAGACCCAGACGTAGTTGGGATTAACGACCTAAAAAACCAATATGAAGAACTGGCATCTGACCTGATAAAACTCCAAGTTGAAGTTGAAACTCTCCAGCTGGAAGCTGAAGAAGCTGAGAAAGCATTTAAAGAAGCTGAAGAAAAATTGAGAAGCCTAGAAACATTGGAAAAAAGAATAAACGAACTTAAAGAAGAAAAATCTTCCATATCAGCAAGATTAAACGAAAATCAAGGTTACATTGACAACCTAAAAACTCTTGTAACCAAAAAGGAGAAAGAATTAAACCGTGTCAGGGAGTTTTTAGAGCAGCTTAAAACAGAAAAACAAAAAATTTTAACTCAGTTTTCAAAGAAAAACCTAAGCGAAATTCAAACAGCAATAGAAAAAATGGATGTAAAACTAACGGAGTTAAGAAACAAAACAGCAGAATTAAGGACAAACGTTGAAAAGCTGGAAGAAACCGTCTTGATTCTTGAAGGAAAAAGTGTTTGTCCCACCTGTCAGAGAGAAATTGAACCTTCCTACAAAGAAAAGTTAACCAGTCGATTACAGTTTGAAAAAATAAAAGCCGAACAGGAGATGATTAGGCTTAAAGTTGAAATGGAAGGGCTTGAAACAGAATATAAAGAAATCCTAAACGCTAAAAACAGGATTGAAGTTTTAAACGCTCAAATAAACGAAACTCAAAAATCGGTTAGGGAAAAGGAAGAAGAAATAACAAACCTTAACAAGGAGGTTTCTGAAAGAGAAAAACTTCAGAAAGACCTAACAGTTAAATTTGGGAAGATTGAAGAAGAAATTTCTAAATTTAAAATCGAAGGTGTGGAAAAAGCACGTAAAATAAGGGAAGAAAAACTTTTGACGTACAGAAAAATCTTGGATACCATCGACCACTATAAGAAGCTTATCGAAGAGAAAAATACATCCTTAACCTTACTGGAAAAAAGAATCTCAAATGCAGAACAAAAAATAATTCAAAAAGATACGGTGGAATCCATAGTTAAAATTATCGGAGGACTAAGAATAGCCTACAAGGAAATAATTCCTAGGTTAAGGAAAACATACATTGAAGGATTAAGAGAAGCTATTCAATCTGTTCTGGACAGTCTTACAGTTGAAGCTGAAAAAAGTTTTTATGTTGAAGTTGATGAAGAATACACTCCAAACCTTGTTGGGGATACTGGTTTTAAGAGGGAAGCTGGTTTTCTTTCAGGCGGTGAAAGAACATGGCTTGCTTTAGCTTACCGGGTTGGTTTAGGTCAACTTATAATGGAAGCCAAAACAGGTCAGAACCTTGAATTATTAATTCTTGATGAACCTACCGAAGCTCTAGGAACAGAAGATAAAAGTATAGAAACATTAGCTTCCGCAATTTCAAATCTAAAAGCAGTTAGACAAATCATAACAGTAACCCATTCAGAAGAACTAGCCAAAGAAGCTTCAACAAGAATTTTGGTTGTAAAAAAGGAAGG
>CAZNLG010000012.1:14183-18068 GCA_964573765.1 uncultured Candidatus Bathyarchaeia archaeon
AGGAAGGCGTAAGCAGAATCGAAAAAGTTTAACTGTACCTAAACTTTTTCTTCAGAAGGTTTTTCTTCTCCACTTGTAGTTTCTTGGGTTGTTGTTTCTGTTTCAAGTGTAGGTGGTGTCGGTGCAGGTGTTGTTATCAAAGTATAGCCAACCCAAACTATCACTACACATACAGCACCAACAGCAACAAGTGCAACTATGCTTATAGCTACTTGCCAACCAAAGGGTCCAGCAAAAAACAAAGCCCAGATATAGATTATCAGGACTAAGATTCCACCAGCAAACATTAAAGCTCCTAAACTTCTGTCACTCAACATACATCAACCACCAAAATTAGTACTACACAAAAAGAATAAACTAAGACTAAATATAAAACATTAACTGTTAGTTTGAGAGAAACGGTAAAATTAATTTTTTGGATGGAGGTTCACGAGCACCGTCCTTTCCCGCCCCCTTTCGGAGAGCAGTATTGGACGGCGTCTTCAGGATTCACTTCCGAGTTCTGATGGGATCGGGTCTTGCCCTGAAGACTATGGCCGTGAACCTCCATCCGTGAAGTGGATGGCGTTGGAAAGATAAAAACTTTACTGTGTTGTCTAGAAGAAATCCTTATCCAATGGAAAGATTTTTCTGATGGTTGTTGTTTGGTTTATCCTAGGAAACGTGGTGTTAAGAGTATGGGTTTGTTTTCTGGAATGTTTGGAGGACAAACAAGTGTTTGGGCATGGTTGATCCAGATAATCTTTCTTGGATTTATATTTGCATACTTTTTCTATGGTCAGAGAATTCAAATGGCTATGTGGTCTCGTGAAATTGAAAAATCATTGTACAAGTTGAAACATATGAGGGATAAGGCAAGAGAAACTTCGATAAGAACCGTTAAGGAACTAGGAAAACCTCCGGTAGACCCTACACCAAGGATCGACCAGTTTTTGGAACGTTTCTTTATTGAACCTGTGAGTATGGACCCTGCAGGAATTGTCTGGAAGTTTGACCATCTACTTAATGTTCGTGATACAAGTGTGAAGGATGAAGTAAGAAGAATCGCTCCAGAAGCAGACGAATCTACGTTGAATAATTTGGAGAATCTTTTGGAAGCTGCGATGGACCTAAACTTTATCTATAGGGTTGTAAGACACTATTATCTTTTTGGAAAACGAACAAAATCCTACATAACTATAGCTCAACTTCAAATGCTTTTACCGTTGATCATGGAAACAGCTACGGCTTATGAAGGGGCTATTCAAGCTTTTTCTACAGGTCAACCAATCGGGGATGGTGTTGGACCCTTACTTGCAAACAAACTTATCCGTGGAAAAGAGTTTAAACGAATAGAGAAGGATATGATTGTTGCCGAAACTGAAATAGAAGGTAGGAAGGTTTTTGTCTTAAAAGCGGAAGGACCGGGTGGAAATGTTGGTAAACCTGGTGATGCTTTAACAGTTCTTTTAAATTCTTTTAACGGGAAGCCTTCACTTGTTGTTATGGTTGATGCTGCCTTAAAATTTGAAGGAGAAAAAAGTGGAGAGGTTGTGGAAGGTGTTGGAGCTGCAATTGGAGGTATCGGGACGGAACGGTTTAAAATTGAAGAAGTCGCTCATAAATACAAAATTCCGTTACTTGCAGTTGTTATAAAGGAATCTTTAAGGGAAGCTATAGCTCCTATGAAAAAGGAGCTCTATGAAGGTGTGGAAAAAGCTGTCGAAAGAGTGAAAAGAATTATAAGGGAAAACACAAAAGAAGGAGAAACAGTAATCATTGCAGGAATAGGAAACACCATAGGTATAGGTCAATAATTTTGGGAAGTTGAAAAATGAGTGAACAAAAAGAAGAAAAACCATCCACAAACTTTATGTGGATAATCCTTTTATTGTTTGCTTTTCTGATGCTTGTATTCTTGTTTGGAGAAACAGGTTGGGCTAGTCAATCCTACGAAAGTTCAACAATGATGTTTTTAGGTTTAATCGGTGTTCTTCTTTTGTTTACTGTTTTCTTCCGTCTTTTAACAAGAACATCAACTACTCCTCAAAAGATAACCTTAACAGTTCTTAAATGTACAAAATGTGCTTTCCAGAGTATCAGAAACTTTCAAGTTGGAGATTACATCCCAAAGGTTGTAGGAAAATGTCCTAGTTGTGGTGGTCCTTTCCAGGTTGAAGCAATTTATGTAGAAGAAAAAGCTCCAAAAAAGAAGCCCTACGGAATTTTTTAAAGAGTTGTAACTTCAACCCCGTTTTTAAAAACTATGATTGTATGTTCTGTCTGAGCTATTGGTTGTCGATTTTTCTCGATAAGAATAGGGTAACCGACAACATGTCTTGTTTGAAGAAGCATGTTAAATGTTTGCTGAAAATTTTTAACTCTTGAAACTTTAACAGCCCAACGTAAAGCAAAAGGTAATGAATGAAAATTTTTTTTGAAAACTTCCATTAAACGTTTTGCTTCTTTATCCTTTGGATTTTTTTCTTTTAAAATTCTGTAGATGAATCCTACACCATTTTCTTCTATTTCTCCGGCACCTTCCATTGTGGTTGCAAAGGGTTCTATGGCATAAACCTTTCCATCTTCCAGTTTATGTCCGTTTAAAGAACCTACATTGGGTATATGTAACCCGCCATGAAGCATAAATCTAGCAAGCTCATGACCAGTTAGGTTACGGATGGGTTTTAAACCATATTGTTGAATTGTACGTTGAACAACAGCTCCCAACGTTGAAACTTTTACTCCTACCTTAGCAGCTTTTATGACTGCTTCAACAGCTGCATCCGTGGCTTCTTTTAGTGGAAGATACTCATCATTAAAACAGATGGAAGTAGCCGTATCAGCTATATAACCGTCAACATGGACACCAAGGTCGACTTTTACTATGGAATCTGTAGGAATTGTTGTTTCATCGTTTGGTGGGGAAGTATAATGAGCCCCAATCTCATTAATATCAACATTACATGGAAAGGCTGGTTCTCCACCTCTTTTCTTAATTTCAGCTTCTACAGCTTCACATATGTCGATAACTTTCATACCTTCCCTGACAAAACCTTCAACCCATCTACGAACTTCGGAAGCTATTTTTCCTGCTTTTCTTAATTTTTCAAGTTCTTCTTCACTCAACAACCAAGTTTCACCCTTTTTTAGCTATAAGGAATAAAGCTTCTAAACCATAAATAAATAGATGAAGAAAGTTTAATTCGTTGGAAAACCATGGTTGAGAAACGGTTTAAAAAACTGGCTTTAGGAGGAACTTTTGACATTTTACATAAGGGTCACAAAGAAACATTAAGAAACGCATTTAGTTTGAGTGAAAAAGTTTTGATAGGACTTTCCACCGACATTTTAGTACAGAGTTTACACAAAAAACATAAAGTTAACCCTTATGAAGAAAGGAAAAAAGTGTTGGAAGAGTTTCTGGAAAAAGAAGGATTAAAAGATAGAGTTGAAATTTTACCGATACATCATAGGTTTGGTGTTGCTCACGAAATTCAAGATTTAGATGCTATAATGGTTAGTAAAGAAACTTATCCTATTGCTTTGGAAATCAATAAGATTAGAAAAGAAAGAGGGTTTAAAAAACTTGAAGTTGTTATCCTAGAAAAAGTTAAGGCAGAAGATGGAGAACCAATTTCATCAACAAAAATCAGGGAAGGAAAAATAGATGTTGAAGGTCGTCTCTTAAGGAAAAATCCACTTAAGTTGTAGTAAGGTAATTTTATGGAAGAATGAAAATTTGAAGATTATCTATATTACCGGTACACCTGGAACGGGAAAAAGCACTATCGCTTCTAAACTTGCAATTTTGTTAAATGGAGAACACGTAGACTTGGGTAAGATTTGTTTGGAAAAAGGTTTTTCTCTTGGATATGACAAAAAAAGAAAATGTCAAATAATAGA
>CAZNLG010000013.1:0-16835 GCA_964573765.1 uncultured Candidatus Bathyarchaeia archaeon
TTATGTGATGCTTGGAAGCAAAGTTGTTTAACCTCTGTATGAAAGCCGGTCAGATTGGGAGTTTTGGTTTGGTTTAATAAAAAAAATGGGTTACGAAGAATATTTTCCATGGAAAAATGAAATCGAATTTCTTGATTTCCTACTAAAACCTTCAGGTCTGTCTGTTGGACAGCTTAAGAAAAATCCTAACGGAATAATGTATGGGTCAAAAAAACCTGCAGATTATGAAGGAAGAGGATTTAAAACACCTTCCAAGAAAGTAGAAATTTACTCTGAAACTCTAGAAAAATATGGATATGACCCCCTACCAGTTTATGTTGAACCAAAAGAAAGTTATCTAAACAATCCAACGTTAGCAGAAAAATACCCCTTAATCCTAACAACGGGTACAAGAATAACTCCCTATACCCACTCTAGGTATCGTGAACTGGAAAAACTACGAAAAATAACTCCTGAACCTCAGGTAGAAATTCATCCTAAAACCGCTGAAAAATACAACATCATGGAAAACGACCTAGTAATAGTTGAAACTCAGAGGGGAAGTATAAAGGTTAAAGCAAAATTGACTGAAGACATCCTACCAGAGGTTGTAAGCGTTACCCATGGTTGGAATGAAGCAAACATAAACCTTCTTACAGATGATGAAGAAAGAGACCCCATCTCAGGTTACCCAGCTTTAAAAGCAATGTTATGTAGGGTAAAAAAGGTAACTACCTAAACGTTTCCTTTAAACTTTTTATTTTCACCCCGACTTTCTTCCAATCTTCTTCCAAAACTTTTCTCATAGGTGGTTTGTAGAGGGCTGTAGCAGGATGGTAAAGTGGAATTATTTTTAACTGGTTAACCTCAAAAGTTTCACCGTGAACTTTACCCATAGATTGAAAGTTAAATCCAAATTTTCCCAGTAGATATGATGCGGCAAAATTTCCTAAGGCACAAATAATTTTTGGTTTAATTAAAGAAATTTGTTTGTTAAGATAACCTACACAAGCTTTGATTTCTTCAGGTTTGGGTTCTCTATTTCCGGGTGGACGACATTTTACAACGTTTGTTATGTAAACATCCTTTCTACTTAAACCTGCAATAACCAACAGTTTATCAAGAAACTTTCCAGCTGCCCCAACAAAAGGCTTCCCTTGTAAGTCTTCCCAGTATCCTGGTGCTTCTCCCACCAGCATGACCAAAGCATTTGTAGGACCTTCTCCAACCACAACGTTTTTTCTTGATTCATGTAAATCACATTTGGTACACCTCTTGACTTCTTCCGTTAATCTAAGAAACTCTTCTTCTACTTCCACTTTTTCACCACATGAAAGAAGGGTAATTACACATTAGGTTTTTTCTGTTAAACAAACTTTTAATCGTTCTGAGTTAAGTTATGTTGTGAATTAAAAGTTTAGAAGTGAAGTTAATTGAATGATGTTGTTGAAATAGAGAATTTGACAAAAAAATTTGAAGATGTTGTGGCTGTTGATAACATAAGCTTTACTGTAAAGAAGGGAGAAATCTTTGGTTTTCTTGGTCCAAATGGTGCCGGAAAAACAACCACCCTCAATATACTTGTAACGATAATGAAACCTACCAGTGGTTTGGCTAAGGTTGCAGGGTATGATGTTGTTAAACATCCAGATAAGGTTCGTGAAAAGATCGGTGTAGTTTTTCAGGACACAACACTTGATAAAGAACTAACTGGTAAAGAAAACCTTTGGATCCATGGTAAGGTTTACGGGGTTCCTTCGGATAGGTTGAAGAAAAGTATTCAGAAACTTTTGGTATTCACAGAACTTGTAGATTGGGCTGATGTTCAAGTAAAAAAGTACAGTGGTGGAATGATGAGACGGTTAGAAATTGCAAGAGCACTTATCCATAATCCTGAAATCCTGTTTTTGGATGAACCAACTCTAGGACTTGACCCTCAAACAAGAGTTCATGTTTGGGATTATATAACGAAACTTAGAGAAGAACGTGGAATAACGATTTTTCTTACAACCCATTACATGGATGAAGCTGAAAAACTTTGTGACCGAGTAGCCATAATCGACCATGGTAAGATAATTTCGATAGGAAAACCTGAAGAGTTAATTCGACTTATAGGTGAAGAAGTTATCTACGTAAAGACCATCTCAAATCTAAGGTTTGAAGAGTTTATATGTTCACTTCAAAAGGCTGAATTTATCGAAGAAGTACGTCTTGTTGGTGGAGAAACAGTTAGACTTTCAGTTAAAAAGGCTTCCGAAGTTATACCCAAAATCTTTGAAGTTGCTCAAAAATTTGATATTCATATCCAAGAGATAAGGTACCATAAACCAACTTTAGAAGATATCTTCCTACACTTAACAGGGAAAAGTCTTCGGGAAGAAGAAGCAGGCCCAATGGACCATCTTCGAATAGCAAGTATAAGGAGGCGAGGTTTTCATGGTTAGTAGACCTTTAACAACAATCTATGTGATGTGGTACAGACAGGTAAAAAGGTTTATCAGAGCTAAATCAAGACTTGTAGGTTCGATTGCTTCACCCCTTCTTTGGATGTTTTTCTTTGGTGTAGGTTTTGCTTCTACGTTTAATCTACCTTCCACCAAGGAAATTTTAGGTGGCGTGGATTATCTGTCTTTTCTGATTCCTGGAATCATAATGATGACCGTATATTTTGCATCCTTTGTTTCGGGCATTTCCATCATCTGGGATAGGGAATTTGGTTTTTTAAAAGAAGTCCTCATAGCTCCAACTTCAAGAGCGGTGTTAATTTTTGGAAGGTCTCTTGGTGATTCCACGGTTGCTGTTGTCCAAGGTTTGGTTATTCTAGCCATAGCATATTTCTTGGTTCCAGGTCTAATGATTACAACTCTCCCCCTTATGGTTGTTTCAACTTTTCTGGTAGCCTTATTTTTTACTGAGATGGGTATTGCTATAGCTTCAAGAATGAGAAGTATGGAAGGTTTCCAGATAGTTTCCACCTTTGTAGGGTTACCGATTCTTTTTCTTAGTGGGGCGTTTTACCCCGTAGATACACTACCCTTCTGGATGAAAGTCTTGGCTTTCATAAATCCATTAACCTATGGTGTTGATATTGCAAGAAAACTTTTGGTTGGAGTGGGTTTCTTTCCCCTCTACATAAACTTCCTTGTACTTTGTGTTTTAACAGTTACTCTAACATTTATCGCAACATGGATATTTCAACGAACAACCATAGAGTAAGTTATTCTTTTTCTTATGGTGGGAAAGATAAAAGGGGCTCAGTCAAATGCCTTTCATTCACCTACTCATTTCAACTCTGAATCATCAAAGCCCAAAAATAAAATGTGAAAACTTAGATTTAAACACGTATATTTTTATGTGGATTGGTGCCGGGGGAGGGTTTCGAACCCTCGACCTCTGGATTATGAGTCCAGCGCTTTAGTCTAGCCCAAGGTTCTAACCAGCTGAGCCACCCCGGCTTAATACTCCATAATGCTAAAAATCCATTTCAGTCATAATAATATTTATCTTTAGGGTATCCTGTAGAAATAATTTAACTATACGTTATGGTCCTTGTTGTACGAAAAAATAATTAAGGTTTTTTAGTTTAGGTTCATTTGTCCCCAACAAAGCTTGGGGGTGGGGGAATTGAAAGAATTCCTAACCTTGGATGATGTTAATGTTGATGGTAAAACTGTTTTTGTCAGGTTTGATTTTAATTCACCTATCGACCCTGAAACTTACACAATCCTAGATGACCTAAGAATTAGAGCAGCCATCCCAACACTTGAAGTCCTAGAAAAGGCAAAAGTTGTTATCGGTTCTCATCAAGGAAGACCAGGTGGAGATGATTTTTCCACCCTTAAAAATCACGTTGAAATTCTAGGTAAGTACTTTGAAGGTGAAGTTAGGTTTGTTGAAGATGTGATGGGTCCAAAAGCTATCGAAGAGATCAAAAAACTTGAAGAAGGTGAAGTCTTGGTCTTGGACAATTTAAGGTTGTGTTCCGAAGAAAACCTTGAAGCCCCTGTAGAACTACTCCTAAAAACCGTTTTTGTAAAAAGGCTTGCACCTCTTTTTGAAGTTTATGTTAACGATGCTTTTTCAACTTCTCATAGGTCTCAAGCATCCTTGGTGGCTTTCCCGGAACTTATGGTTGGGGTTACAGGAAAAGTCATGGAAAAAGAACTTGAAGTCTTGGACATGGTTATAAATAGGCCTGGAAAACCTTCAGTTTACCTTCTAGGTGGAGCTAAAGTAAAAGATAAACTTAAAGTTATGAGTTACCTACTTAAAACGGGAAAAGCAGACCTAGTTTTACTGGGAGGACTACTGGCTGAAGTTTTTCTGAAAGCCAAGGGATTAAAGCTTGGTGATGTAAATGAAGCAAAACTAAACAAGTATATGGAACTTCTTGACATAGCAAAAGCTCTACTGGAAAAATACAAAGAAAAAATAATCTTACCTGTTGATTTAGCCGTAGAAAAAAATGGTGGTAGGTCCGAAGTCTCTCTTGACAACTTCCCCCTTGAAAACAAGATTTCAGACATAGGTTCAAACACGATTGAACTTTATGTTAATTTTATCAAGAACGCTGAACTGGTCGTTGCTGTGGGACCTCCGGGAAGATTTGAAGTCGAACCCTTTAGTTTTGGAACAAAAAGATTGCTTGAAGCCATAACCAAAACCAAAGCCTACAAAGTCCTTGGAGGAGGACATCTAGGTGGAGCTGCTGAAATCTTAGGTTTAAAAGAAAAGTTTAACCATATAAGCACTGGTGGAGGTGCAATGTTAACCTACCTCTCAGGTCAACCCCTCCCAGCAGTAGAAGCACTAAAAAATTCAGCAAAAAAGTTTAAAACATGTTGTTCTTCTTAGTTTTCTTTAGCCCCGGTAGCTAAGCCTGGTTATAGCGAGGGCCTTGTAAGCCCTAGGTCGTGGGTTCGAATCCCACCCGGGGCTTCAATTTTCTGTGAAAACGGTAACTAATAATTAATACCGGGTAGGGTTTTGGGTAGAATTTATACAGAGTAGGTTTTAAGTATTTAGGTTTTTATTCTTTAGGTTAGTTTGTTTTTAGGAGTGATGGTGGGGTGTCTTGTGTTGGGTATGAAAAGGATTAGTGAGATAGTTTTTCCCAGAATGACAGTTTTGGTAACAACTTGTAATAGGGATGGAAAACCTAACGTTGCAACTTTTTCCTTCTTTATGCCTGTAAGTTTTGACCCAAAATATGTTGCTTTTTCTGTTTCACCTAAAAGACATACCTTTTCAAACCTTAGAGAAGTTGAAGAGTTTGTTGTAAATATACCTTCAGGAGATATGCTTAAAAAAGTTTGGATTTGTGGGACCTATTCTGGAAAAGACACGGATAAGTTTAGTTTAGCACATTTTACTCCCATCAAAAGTGTTAAAGTTCAACCGCCAAGGATAAAAGAATGTCCGGTACAGTTTGAATGTAAAGTTGAATTTCTTGGAGAGTTTGGGGACCATTTCTTGGTTGTTGGAAAGGTTGTTGAAGAAAACGTAGAGAAGACCGATTTTGAGCCTATATTACACTATTCTGGTAAGGAATTTTTTAAGTTAGGTGAAAAGATACAGGTTTAACTTCAAAAATACCCTAAAGTTTCTTATCTTTAAGTTAGTTTTAAGGTTATGACCACTGTTAACAAACTTAAATGTACAGATTCTGTGAATTTTTTGGATATACAACCAAATAAGGTTATCTTTTACAAATCTCTGTAGAGTAAAGTCGTCATTTGTAGGTGTTTTGTTTAGAAAAGAGAAAATTTTATAAAGTTCTTGCTATAAATATTTCTTCTTCAATCTTTGTGTAAGTTTGGACATTCAAAAACACAAAAAATAAATACGTATGTCTTTTATATGTGGTTGAACAAAAATGGATAAAAGTAGAGTTGAAGACGAAGACGAAAAAATAATGGAATCTAGAAAGGTTCAAGTAAGTGCTGGTGGAAGCTTCTTTATAGTTCTTCCCAAAGAATGGTCAAAAAAGCTTGGATTAAAAAGGGGTGGCAGGGTAAACGTTTTTATGGAAGAAGATGGGTCTGTTAGGCTTCTTCCGGCGGAAGTTACACGTGAATACACAAGGATAGCCACCTTAAATGTCGATGAACAAACAAACCCAAAATCCGTTGACCTTTTCCTTAAAGCCAATTATATGGGTGGATGTAACATAATCGACATTAAGTCTAAAAAAAGAATAGACCCTAACCTGAAAAAGGCGATAAAAGCTTCGGTTTCTGAACTTATAGGGGTAGAAACAGCGGAAGAAACTTCTGACAGGTTAAGTTTAAGAGCAATAGTCGACCCTACTGGTTTCCCCCTTGAAAACCTATTTAAGAGGGTTTGTAACCTTTCCATCTCCATGTTTACCGACACTGTAAAAGCTTTCCGTGAAAGAGACCTCGAACTTGCAAACGATGTAATTGAAAGAGCAGGTGAAGCTATGAAGCTTTACCGTTTGATGGTAAGACAAGTGATGTTAGCCCATGCAGACAGGGTGACTGCAAAGAACCTTGGAATAGACCGTACAACTGAGTGTATAACTCTTGGTATCGTTGCAAGGGACGTAAGCAGACTTGTTTATCATATCTCAAGTATGGCATCCCAAGTTAGGGAAATTTTGAAGTCGGGAATAACGTACAACGAGAAGGTTAACGACCTACTCTTCAGACTGTTTGATGCTGCTCTGGATATGGTTCAAAACACGTTTAAAGCATTTATGGAAAGAAACACCCAACTAGCCAGTGAAGTTATGGAAAGAATGAAGACCATCCGTGAACTCGACGAGTTGATAACAAAGGAAGCTTTTGAAACAGTTAAAGATGTTCAAAGTGCGATAAGACTTACGGCTGTTGTTCGTGAAGTTCGAAGAGTTGCCGGTCATGCTGTTGCTGTAGCTGATGATGCCATTTTTAACGAAACAGTACATCATTATTAAAATTTTCTTGGGAATTTTTAAGAAAGATTTTTAGGCTCAAATTTATTAGGGCTGGCTCTATTTTTCCCTAACCCCTTAAGAAACTAAAATTAAGCCTAAACGGTTATTTCTATTTAAAGTTAGATGCTATTTTTACAGTGGATATAACATGAATGTGGACCTTGTGATAAAAAACACTAAACTTGTTTTTTCTTCAACAACTCTTGAAGCTGGTTTAGCTGTTAAAGAAGGGAAAGTTGTTCAGATAGCCAAGGATACAAATCTTCCCAAAGCCGAAAAAATCATCGATGCTGAAGGAAATTTTACTTTACCTGGAATCATAGATGTACATGTACATTTTAGGGACCCAGGTCTAACCCATAAGGAAGATTTTTTAACTGGTTCAATGGCAGCGGTTGCGGGTGGAGTAACAACGGTTATCGACATGCCAAATAACATTCCTCCAACCACGGATGTTGAAAGTTTTACCTTAAAAGTTAAACGTTTAACTGGTAGGTCCTATGTTAATGTTGGAATTTTGGGGCTTCTTACCAAAAATAGTTTGGATAAAGTTCTTCAACTAGCTGAAGCTGGTGTGTTAGGTTATAAAATCTTTTTAACTGAAACACAGTTTAGTAAAGATTTCTTGTTCAACCTTTTCAAAAAAATTGCCTTAACAGGTTTAAGAGTTGCTGTTCATGCGGAAGACCCCCTAATAGTTCAACAAGCAACAGAGAAAATAAAGAAAACAGGAAGAAAAGACCTTTTTGCTTACACTGAGTCAAGACCAAGTGTTGCTGAAGCTAAAGCAATAAAAGAAGTTGCTTTACTTTCGGAAAAAACTGGGTGTAAAATTCACATTTGTCATTTAAGTTCATATGAAGCTGCTCAAGCTGTAAAAAACTTTAAAACAAAAATTTTGATGACGGTTGAAACATGTCCTCACTATCTTCTTCTAAACTGTGAAGAAATAAAAAAACCTAGTACTCTTTTTAAGATAACTCCTCCAATCCGGTTTAAAAATGACATGGTTATGTTGTGGAAAAGTTTGATGGACGGAACCATAGACATCATCGCCAGCGACCATTCTCCCCATACTGCGGAAGAGAAGTTTGGGGAAGATATTTGGGAAGTAGCATCAGGTTTTGTTGGTGTTGAAACCCTGGTACCCCTGATGTTAACCCAAGTTAATTTGGGAAGGTTAACTTTAAACCATTATGTTAAGCTTGCTTGTGAAAATCCAGCTAAAGCTTTTGGACTGTACCCAAGAAAGGGAGTAATTCAAACAGGTTCTGATGCTGACCTTACCATTGTAGACATGAAGAAAGAGATGGTTATTCAAAGTGAAAAACTTCATAGTAAAACTAAGATTACTCCCTTTGAAGGTTGGAAGGTAAAAGGTATGCCTATCTTTACCATTGTAGGAGGAAATGTCGTAATGGAAAAAGGTGAAATTTTTGGTAAACCTTCAGGAGTTTTAGTGTCACCTTTAGACTCTTCTAACCATTAAAACTTGAACTTGTCCTATTTCTTCGATTTCTTCAAGAGTCTTCTCTATACGGTCCATTTCACCTTCAACATCTTCCGGAAGGATTATATGTGCAATAAGAATATTTACCCCAAAAGCTAATGGTTCTTCTTCAAACTTATAAACAGAAACTCCTTCCGGAAGCTTTTTTTCTATGGTTTTCTTTAATTTTTCAAGTTCAATTCCAGCTTCTGAAGGAAATATTTTAAAGGAAGCAACAACCTTACAAATCAACAACACCTAGGGTCCGGTAAATCCACATTTTGGACATTTATACGGTCGACCAAACTCTCTACATTTCCTACATCTGGTGATGGTTACTCCACCACAGTTTGGACATACAAATCTAACAAAATTCTCTTTGGGAACTATTGTCTTGTTACACCAACTACATTTTGGCATTTTTGGTTCGCTCATCCCCATCCGCTGCAGACGTTACTCGAGTAAACAAAAAATTTCTTTTACACCCTTATATATGTATTACCCAAACGAAACTTAATGGAAGTTAAAAAATTGGAAACCTTTGATTTTACCCAAAACATTGTAGTAAGAACCGACCTAAAGATTTCAACCGGAAAACTTTGTGTCCAAGTAGCCCATGCAGCAGTTTTAGGTTCAGAGCTTGCTAGAAAACTTTATCCAGAATGGTGGGAAAAATGGTTGGAAGAAGGACAAAGAAAAATTGTGGTTAAATCTAATTCCTTGGAAGAACTTCTTAAATTAAAAAGAAAAGCTGAAAATTTAAACCTCCCGGTAGTTTTGGTTGAAGACCGAGGATTAACAGAACTTCCACCGGGAACTGTTACCTGTCTTGGTGTAGGACCTGCCCCAACTCGACTTGTAAATAAGATAACGGGTGGTTTACCCCTTTTAACCGTTTAACGATGAAACCTAGCTTCTGGTGGTATGTATCGACCTCTACTTTCAATCTCCCTAAGCTTTTCAATGATTTCCTTTTTCTTTTCAACACCCACAACTTTTCCGTAACCATGTAAAAATGCTTTAAAACATTTGTTTGCCACCTTAAAATGGAAGCTTTGGAAAACTTGTTTTAAAAGATAAAGGTCAACACCTTGTGCTTCGATGTTGTTTGAATAAAATCCAAGACCAAAATCCAACAAAAATAATTTTCCGTCGTGTGTCAAAATAACGTTTGAAGTTGTAAGGTCTCCATGAATTATCCCAAAAACATGAAGATTTCCAGTAAGCTTTCCAAACTGAAAACATAAGCTTTCTGTGTCAGAATTTTTTTCGTTTTCCAAGTAATCCTTTAGACGTGTACCTTCAATGTATTCCATCGTTATTTCAGATTTTTTTATGTCAACAAAAAATATGGTTGGTGTTGGCACTCCTGCCTTTTTTGCTTCATGAAGAAGCTGAGCTTCATGGATAGTTCTGTAAGCCCTGATCTTTTCATCAAGCTCCCTAATCCTGTATGTTTTGCTTATTCTTTTCTTAACAACAACCTTCCGCCCCATCAAGGAAGAAAGATAAATGTTTGCTTCAGCACCTTTCCTAAGAAGTTTCAACCGTTTTCACCAGTAAACTTATCTTTAACCATGGGAAATTTTCCTTAATCAAAGATAAATCAACCTCCGGTTTAACATTGACGTCTTCAAAAAAATTTTGTCTAGGAATAGAAAGTACAGCTCACACCTACGGAGTTAGTATAGTCTCTTTTGAAGGAGAAATCTTATCAAACGAAAAAAGTGTTTACAAACCTCCACCAGGCAGAGGGATCCATCCAAGAGAAAGTGCTCAACATCATTGTGAAGTTGCTTCAAAAATTTTAAGGGAAGCCTTAAAAAAATCAGGAATAAAACTTAAAAACATAGTTGCAGTTGCTTTTTCTCAAGGTCCGGGTTTAGGACCTTGTCTTCGAACTGGTGCAACAACAGCTAGAGCTTTGTCTTCCTATCTTAACGTCCCCCTCATACCTGTTCATCATGCAATAGGTCATATTGAATTAGCTACTTTAACAACAGGTGCTAAAGACCCGCTGGTTGTTCTTGTTTCAGGTGGTCACACATGTATAACGGCTTTTATGGGTGGAAGATGGAGAATTTTTGGTGAAACTGAAGATATCACACTTGGAAATTTACTTGACACTTATGGTAGAGAAGCTGGTTTACCCACACCCAGCGGTCTGGCTGTTGAAGTTGAAGCAAGAAAAGGTAAAAAATTTGTTGACTTACCCTTAGCAATCAAAGGAAACAATGTATCCTATTCTGGTCTTTTAACAGCAGCCTTAAACAAGTTAAAGGAAGGTAAATGGTGTAGAGAAGATATCAGCTATTCTCTTCAAGAAGCTGCATTTACGGCTTTAGCAGAAACAACTGAAAGGGTTTTAGCTTTTCTTGAAAAAGAAGAACTGTTACTTACGGGTGGTGTTGCTGCAAATTTAAGACTTCAATCAATACTTCAGGCTGTTGCGGAAGAACATAATGCAAAATTTTTTGTTGTACCAAGAGAATTTAGTGGTGATTGTGGTGCTCAAATAGCTTGGACTGGTGTTTTAGCTTACAAACATAATTTAAAAATCCCGGTGGAGAAAAGTTTTGTAAAGCCAAAATGGAGACTTGACCGGGTTCCGGTTCCTTGGAGAACCTGAAGAATACCTTAAATCTTTGAAAAACAACCTATAGCATTAAACGGGTGAAAAAGAGAAATTGGTTACACCAAAATTACCTGCTCAACCTGAAATTAACATCGGAACAGCAGGACATGTAGACCATGGAAAAACAACTCTTATCCAAGGGTTAACTGGTGTTTGGGCTGCAAGACATTCAGAAGAGCTTCGAAGAGGAATTACGATAAGGTTGGGTTATGCTGATACAGCCTTCTACAAATGTCCTTCATGTCCTCCTCCATCCTGTTATAGTACTTCTCCAAAATGTCCTAATTGTGGTTCAGAAACAGAGTTTTTAAGAGCTGTTAGTTTTGTTGATTGTCCAGGACATGAAGTCTTAATGACAACGATGCTTTCCGGAGCTGCTGTTATGGATGGAGCGATATTGGTTGTGGCTGCTGACCAACCTGTTCCTCAACCCCAAACAAGAGAACATATGGCTGCTCTAGAGATCGTAGGTGTAAAAAACATAGTTGTAGTTCAAAACAAAATCGACCTTGTCAGTCGTGAACAAGCATTGGAAAACTATCGGCAAATCAAGAAGTTTCTGGAAGGGACCATAGCTGAAGAAGCTCCAATCATACCTGTTTCTGCTCAACATATGGTTAACCTAGACTTGCTTATCCAAGCAATAGAAGAATACATTCCCACACCTTCCCGGGACCCTGCAAAACCCCCATTTATGCATGTTGTAAGGTCTTTTGACATAAACAAACCGGGAACAAAAGCTGAAGATTTGGTTGGTGGAGTCTTAGGTGGAACGATAGTTGAAGGAAAATTGAGAGTTGGAGATGAGATAGAAATAAAACCGGGAATCAGAAAACCCAAAAAACAAGATTATGAAAGTCTTTACACATGGATTGCAAGTTTACATGCTGGTGGTAAAAGTGTTAACGAAGTTGGTTGTGGAGGACTTGTGGGTGTAGGTTCAAAATTAGACCCTGCTTTAACAAAGGCTGATGGACTTATCGGCAACGTTGTAGGAAAACCAAACCAGCTACCAGAAACCAAAAAAGACCTGCTTATTGAAGCTTTTCTTTTTGAACATGCTATCGGTACGGTTGAACTTACAAAGGTTGACACGATCAAACGTGGGGAGATTCTTGTAATAAACGTGGGAACAGCTGTAAGTACGGGTGTTGTAACCGATACAAAAAAGGACCTTTTTGAAGTTAACCTCAAAAAACCAGTCTGTGCAAAAGAAAATTCAAGGGTGGCTCTGAGTAGAAGAATTGCAGGAAAATGGCGTTTAATAGGTTATGGAATCATACAAAATTAACAAAAAGTTTTTGGCGGGCCCGGAGGGATTTTCAAGATTAAGCCTAACGCTTAATCTTCTTGAACCCTCGACCAACGGGTTAAGAGCTTCGGTCTGGTCTTCAACCAGTCCGCCGCTCCACCTTTTCAGGGTTGATGTAAACCTAACTGAGCTACGGGCCCGTATAGTTAATAGAAGATGAAGAATCTTTAAAATTTTAGGGTTTTGATTGGTTTGGTTTCAGTCGAATGTTTAAAAGTACCTTTAAAAAAAGGTGAAGAGACAATTAAACTCTTGGATAAGTTTAACTTCAGAGAAACTTGTCTGGAGATTAAGAAACAAAATGATTTTTTACTTATTCCGGTAAAGAAAATTGATATCAAAACATTTGATGAAATTAAGAGTAAAATTGGTTTTGTAGAGCTTGTTAAATGTGAACCTAAAGTTAAGTATGAAAGAAAAAATCTTGTTAAAGTTTTGGAAGAAAAAATTCCTAAAACTTTGTTAAAGTATGTTCCACGCTCCTTTGACATTGTAGGTCATGTAGCTATTCTTGAAATTCCAGAAGAACTTAAAACCTATGAACATGTAGTAGGTCAAGCCTTACTGGAAGTTCACAAAAATGTTAAAACCGTTTTAGCTAAACAGACTTCGGTTACTGGAAAATTTAGGTTAAGAAGTTACAAATTGATCGCTGGAGAAGAGAAAACGGAGACAATTCATAGGGAATATGGTTGTAGGTTTCTCTTAGATGTTAGGAAGGTTTACTTTAGTCCAAGGTTGGCTGAAGAACATTTCAGAGTTTCAAAACTTGTAAAAGAAGGTGAAACCGTTGTCGATATGTTTGCGGGGATAGGCCCTTTCTCAATTCTTATAGCAAAAAATCATGTTGACGTTAAAGTTTATGCTATCGATGCAAATCCAGATGCTTTTCTCTATCTAGAGAAAAATGTAGCTTTAAACAAGGTTAAAGATAAAGTTTTTCCCATCTTTGGTGATGTTGAAAAAGCTGTAGAAAAGGTCAAAGAAAAAGCTGACAGAGTTATAATGAATCTACCCGAAAGTTCCTTCAACTATCTTGGAACAGCATGCAAAATTTTGAAGAAAGAAGGTATGATTCATTTTTACTGTTTTGCGGAAGAACCGAACCCAATTGAGAAAGCTTCCAGAAAACTTGAAGATACGATTAAAAACTCCTGTGGTAGATTTGGAAAACTTGTTTATGGTAGACTTGTCAAACAGATGGCACCAAGAGTATGGTTGGTTGTTTTAGATTATTCTCTCTTAGTCTAAGGTTAGCCTCTCTCAGCAACTAATCTAACAGTAATCTTAGTTTCTGGTTTTCTAACTTTTAAGACAAATTTTCGTGAAAGATTTGCTGCAGCCTTATCTGCTTTAACCATAATCGTCCTTGGACAAGTGTAGGTGCTTTTTCTCACGACAAGGTCTGTGGGATGTGTAAAGCTTAATTTTTGGTCTCCGTATCCCCTAATAACTTCCACCAATCCGTCTGCTTCAAGAGTTAAAATAATTTTAGTTTCGGAATCTTTAGCTATCTCCTTAAATTTTTCACTTAAATCTAAGGCCCCTTTCAAAGACCCAACTGCAACAATACAGTCTCCTCTTGAAGTTAACTTTTCTTCTTTTGTTATTTCCAGCGTAGTCGGGTGGGTTGCTCTTACTTCTTTATGACCATGAGCATAGAAGACTTCAACAACCTTCATACTCCTCAACTAAACATAGGATACTTAACAAGACCCTTAAAAATAACTTGTTCCCTACCAAAATCAAGGGGGCTTAAGTTTAACATGGATTTTGAAGCTGAAAGACGTGAACTTGTGAACAGACTTGTTGCATCAGGCTTTCTTAAAAGTGAAAAAGTTATCCAAGCTATGCTTAAGGTTCCAAGAGAAGAATTCCTTCCTGAAAAAATTAAAAGTAAAGCTTATGTTGATTCACCTTTACCTGTCAGTCATGGACAAACAATTTCCGCACCCCATATGGTTGCTATGATGTGTGAATTTTTGGAGCTTGAAGTCGGAGACAAAGTTTTGGAAGTTGGGGCTGGAACTGGTTATCATGCAGCCGTGATTGCTGAAATAGTTGCACCCAAAAACGTAGAAAATCCGGGACATGTTTTTACCATTGAAATCATCAAAGAACTAGTTGAATTTGCAAAAAGAAACTTAGAAAAGACCTTGTACAGTGACCGTGTAACCATCGTTTGGGGGGATGGTACATTAGGTTTACCGGAACATGCACCCTTTAACAAAATTCTCCTCACGGCAGCTGCTCCTTCCATACCGAAACCTCTTATTCAACAGTTAGCTCCAAATGGTGTTCTACTTGCTCCTGTAGGTCAGCCTTACTTTTATCAAACTCTTAAAAAACTAAGAAAAACTCGGGAAGGAAAAATAGAAGTGTCAGAGTTAGGTGGAGTAGCTTTTGTCCCTTTACGTGGAAAATATGGTTGGAAGGATTAATGAGGGAAAGTCTCCTTGAAGCCAGCATCACTTCGTACAATAAAAAGTGAAATCAGAGTTGTTGGAATAGATGACGGAAACTCTGTTTCTGTTGGTAAAGATAAGATTTCTTTGGTTGGTGTTGTTTTTAGGGGTGGTCGATGGCTTGATGGAGTTTTAAGAACAAAAATTAAAGCAGACGGGTCTGATGTAACCAGAAAGATTGTTAGGATGATAAAAAATTCGGGCCACTACGGGCAGATACGTGTTCTTATGTTAAGTAAAATTTTCTTTGGAAAGTCAAATTTGGTTGACCTTCAATATCTCTTTAAAAAGCTTGAGAAACCAGTTATGGTATGTATGAGTAAATCTTTGAATGTTGGAAGACTTAAAAAAAGGTTAGAATCTTCTTGTGAAGGAAAAGATAAGCTTAAATTGTTGAAGACTTTTGGAACACCATTACGTTTAGAATACGATAAAGGTAAACATGTTTATGTTTTCCTATGTGGTATCAATGAAGCTGATGCTAAGGAAATTTTAAATCTTACTGTAAGAGATTCTGTTCCTGAACCTTTAAGAGTTGCAAAACTTATAGCTTCTGCCTTACAGAAGGTTTGAAACTCCAAAATGTTTAAATTATTTGCGTGCTATGATACGAAAATACTAAAAAAGATATGGGAGAATTAGTCTATAATGGAATTTTGTCCAAAATGTGGAGCAAGACTTATTCTTAGTGTTAAAAAGAAAGGTACATCAAAATTTTCTCTCAAATGTCCTAATTGTGGTTATGAAGTTAAATCCAAGAAACCTTCTCCCGCCATCGTGAAAAGAATAGAAAAACCTTCAGTTGAACCAATAGTAGTTATAGGTGAAAAAGAAGCTAAAATTAAAACCCTACCAACAGAAAAAGTTGAATGTCCTAATTGTGGAAACATGGAAGCTTATGTATGGATTGTTCAAACTCGTGGAGCTGATGAATCTTCAACTCAGTTTTTTAGATGTACAAAATGTGGAACAACATGGCGTGAATACTCATAGAAACCTGGGATTTCCTAACTATATCCCTTAAAGTTGCTTAATTTTCCCCAATTGGTTAAGTACATGTTCTCTAATTTTGCCTGGAGGAAGCTGTTTTTCAACAATTTTTCCTTCACGGATAAGTGGTTTTAACATAGGTTCCATCTTGTTTCCACAGTCCGGACATTTTGGTTGAGGTTTCCTAAACGGTAAGACTATATCCTTCATACATGAAGGACACCTCCAAACTTCCTTCTTTCCACCAAGTTTCCCACGTTTTGCAACTGGTTTACCTTCGATCTCAACAATATCCATTGCAAAATCAATAATGGGTGCTGCACTGATGGAAGTACCAACACCAAAACCATCAACTCCTGCATCAATTAACGGTTTTATGTTTAACTCATCTATCCCCCCTGAAACCATGACTTTCACGTTTTCATACCCTCTAACCGCAAGTTCCCATTTAACTTCACGAACTATCTCTGCAAAATTTCCCCTTCTTGAGTTTGGTGTATCCAACCTTACACCATAAAGTCTTCCATCCAACGCTTCCGCAGCCTTAACAGCTTCAATTTTCTCATCAAAGTAAGTGTCGATAAGAGCTATTCTAGGAACTTCAGGTTCAACTATTTCATCAAAGGCTTTCCAAGCTTCAACCTGGTTCCCAAAGATAATTATCAGGGCATGGGGCATTGTTCCCGTAGGTTTTTTACCGATAAGCTTGGCTCCAGTTAAACATGAAACCCCATCAAACCCACCAATGTATGCAGCCCTATCAACCATGGGTGAAATTGCAGGATGAATTCTTCTGATTCCAAACGATATCAGAAGTTTATCTCCAGCCATCTTTCTTATTCTAGCAGCTTTTGTTGCTATCCCGGAAGCCTGACAGATAAGTCCAAGTAGTGGGGTTTCAAGAACACAGAAATCTACGTAGACTCCTTCAATAACCATTACTGGTTCTCTTACACCATACCTATCTTTGGGATAAAACAGACTTCCTTCGGGAAAACTGTATACATTTACCGGGTATCCTTCAAAAA